>JAQCHR010000525.1 GCA_027619655.1 Pseudomonadota bacterium | reverse complement strand
ACTCATGGAAGAGAAGATCATCCTCTTCCAGGTTTCCAAGGGCAGCGTTGTCCCAGGCAGCTTCCGCCACGAAGAAGACGAAACCGTCTATATCTGGATGCGCCGCTTCGAAAGCGAGGAAGACCGCGTGCGGCTCTACGCCGCCGTCTATGAAAGCGATTTCTGGAAAAACGAGATTTCGCCGCAGGTTCCGACACTGATGGACCGTTCCGGGATTGTCGTGAAGCGCATCCTGCCAACCCCTCTCTCAACGACCCAGTAAACCGAATGCCATTTTCTCCCTCACCTTCATGCCAGGGAGGAAATGGCCCGGCACTATCCGACATGATCGCGAACCTGCGGCGCCTTTAGTGGCGACCGGTCGCATGATAGGCCCGCTTGCCATGAAATTTTCGAGCGGATAGGCTCTGATCACTCGATTTCAGGCAAAACAGTCGCACCCGGCAATCTACCCATCGTTGCCCTGTTCCGGACAAGGTCAGTGACACGACAGCATGCTGCGGTGCGCAATTTGGGGAACAGGCGGGGAAAATGGGACTGGACCGGATCATAAACGTCGAAGACATGCATCAATTGGCCAAGAAGCGGCTGCCCAAAATCGCGTTCGATTTCATCGAAGGCGGCGTCGAGGACGAACATGGCCTCGACCGGAATGAAAGCGCCTACCGGCAGCATAACCTGGTCCCGCGATACATGGTCGATGTCAGCAACATCAACCAGAAAACCACGCTGTTCGGCCGTGAATACGACAGTCCCTTCGGCATTTCGCCGACCGGCGCCGCCGCCCTGTTCCGCCCGGGTGCCGATATGATGCTGGCCGCCGCCGCGCGCGACGCCAATATTCCCTTTATCATGTCCGGCGCCAGCACGGCGTCCATCGAGGAACTGGCCGAGGTCGCGCCGGATCATGGCTGGTATCAGATGTATACCGCCAAGGATAAATCGATCTCGGAAGACATGATCCGGCGTGCGGACGCGGCCGGCCTGTCAACGCTGGTCGTGACGGTCGACGTCCCCGTTCGCCCCCGGCGCGAACGCAATCTTCGCAACGGTTTCACCCGGCCCCTGAAGCTGACCATGGCGACGCGCCTGGACGCGCTGTGCCACCCGGGCTGGCTGATCCGGTACCTTAAGAACGGGACGCCGCTGATTTCCAATTGGGCAAAATATGCCCCCAAGGGCGCCTCGGCCGATGACATCGCGACATTTGTCACTCAACAGACTGCGGCGACGCTCACCTGGAGCGATATCGAGCGCTTTCGCGAGCTCTGGCCGCGGAAATTTGTCCTGAAGGGGATCATGCACCCCCAGGATGCCCTGCGTGCGGCGGAACTCGGCGTTGACGGCATCATGGTCTCCAACCACGGCGCGCGGCAGCTGGACCGCGCCCCTGCCCCGCTGGATGTCTTGCCGGCCATCCAGGCCGAGGTCGGCGACCGCATGACGTTGATGATGGATGGCGGCATCCGGCGCGGCGCGGATATCGTGACCGCCTTCGCACTCGGCGTGCAGTTCATCTTCATGGGCCGGCCCACGCTTTATGGCGCCGCCGCGGCGGGCAAGGCCGGCGCCAGCCATGTGATCGGCATCCTGCGCAACGAAATCGAGACCAATATGCGCCAGATGGGCTGTACAAGCCTCGACCAGTTGCCGGAATTTCTGATGTGGGACGAGCCGGAGGACCTGCGCCGCAATAAGAACTGAATGCCATCGGGAATCCGGGCGCCACGCCCCCGGGTGTGAAAAGCTTCCGGCTTTGAGCCGCCTTCCCTGGTGGCAGATAGCCCTTCTGGATTGCTATTGTCGAAACATGCTGCGAACGGTGGTCCGGATGGGAATGGCGCTACGACATGAAAATTCTGAAGAAGCTGTTCAAGGCGTATCTGATTTTTCTGTTCGTTGCCGGCCATGTCGCAATCGGCATCGGCGCGCTAATCGCCTATGACCGAATTGGCAAATCGCCGCGGCAGATCTTGGCGATTACGGCCGAAAAACTGAAATCTGTCAGTCCGTCCATGGGAACCGTGGCGGAATCGCTGGTCAGCGCGCCGGCGTCAGAAAGTCTAGCGCTGATAAAACTGCCCTCGCCGGCGGAATGGCGCGGCCCCGGCGCATCGGTAAACAGACCGGCCTGGCGTCCGGCCTATGGGGCAACGGGCAAACCCGTCGCTGAAACCGACATCGCGCTGGGCGTAAGGCCCGCAACAGTCGCTGACGGTTTTCCAAAGCGGATTGTTGGCGTTGACACGACCGAAGCAATCCTGGAAGCCGTCAGTCAGGCGCAGCCGGGGGACGCCATAACGCTGAAACCCGGTGTGTATACGTTCAAGGGCCGCGGGATTCCCGTAAAGAACCCGGGCCGGCCAGATGCGCCGATCGCCGTCCGCGCTGAAACCCTGGGAACGGTGACGCTGCGCTTCAACATGTCGGAAGGCTTTATTGTCGAAGCGCCATACTGGATATTCGAAAACCTGCAGATTGAAGGTATCTGCCCGCAGCACGGCTATTGCGAACACGGGTTGCATGTTGTGGGGACGGGTCATTCGTTGGTGATCCGCAACAACCGCCTGTACGATTTCAATGCGCAGTTGAAAGTAAACGGGGGTGCCGTC
>JAQCHR010000524.1 GCA_027619655.1 Pseudomonadota bacterium | reverse complement strand
AACATGCCGATGACGCCGGAAACCCGGCACATGATCGGTCGCCGCGAGCTGACCCTGATGAAGCCGACGGCGATCCTGGTCAATGTGGCGCGCGGCGGCGTGCTGGACCATTACGCGCTGGTCGAAGCGTTGCAGAACAGCGGAATCTGGGGCGCGGCGCTGGACGTGACCGACCCGGAACCGCTGCCGCGCGACCATCCGCTGCTGACCATGGATAATGTGGTGATTGCGCCGCATCTGGGCAGCGCCACCCGCAAGACCCGCATCGGCATGGTCACCCACACCATCGAGAACATGATCGCCGGGCTGACGGGGCAGGCCCTGCCGAGCCGGGTCTCGTAACGCCGGGCGCCGCAAACTGATCCAATCCCCGGCGCGGGTCGTAACAGATAGCAGAACACATGCTATCGATCACAACCCCGTCCCGGAGGATTATAAGATGCTGTCACTCTACCGTGCCGTTATGGATTCCGAATACAACCCGCTGCGCCGCCTGCCGCCGGCCCAGCGTTTCCAAACAATGATGTTCCTCAGCATGATGTGGACGGCGATCTTCTGCGCGATGGCCGGGGCCTGGTTCTGGTATGGTGAACTGGTCGTGGCGCATCTGCTGGCCGCCCTTGGCTTTGTCGTCACCGGCGTGACGTTCCGGCGCGCAAGCTCCGGCGAAACGCGCACATATCGCGACCAGCCCCGCAGCGACGGTACTGCGCGCTATGACGACGTCTGGGGCGGCTAGGCCGTGCCGGCGGAAATTTGCGGCCGCATCTGCAGCATCGACGGCAATGGTGACATCATCCATGTCGAACTCGAAACCCCGGATGGAGAAACCGTCGAGGGCATCTACGAATTGATCGGTTGGACGCGTCCGCCAAAAGACGTGAAGGCCAGGACCGAACAGCATCTCTGGGTGCCGCCCCGACCCGGTCGCGGGACGGCCTGATCGCGGGATAGCGGGGCAGTACCGTTCAGCATGCAGGATTGCGCAGCCGGAAGCGGCGGAAACGCACACCGTCAAGGGTCACGGGATCCTCCTCCGCAAAGCCGAGGCGCACAACCACCATCGAATTTCGCCGTCCGGGCGGCAGCAGCGCCGTGATTGATTCCAGCTTCATTTCGATAAAGGCCTGTTCCCGGACCCGCGTGAAAATGCGCAAGCCCCATCCCCAGAATTTCGGGTGCAGGACCAGGGCAAAGTCCGCGTCCCCGTGCTCCGGCTGCAACCCGCCCCAGCCGGCGAAGACGCCGCCGATCCGAATAGCCCGGGGGCCGAATCCGTGACTGTCCCATAACTGCTGCTTTGCCCGGCGGAAGGCCCGGCAGTGTTCGGCGGTAAATTCGCCGTCCCGCAGCGGCAGGTGTCGGACAACCATTCCGTTGTTCATCAGGTCGATGATCTGCGTGTCGTCAATCCCGGACAGCGGCACGAACCGAAGGTCATCCATTGGTCAGGCTCTTCCTGCGCGGGATACTATACCAGAGCACCGCTATCGCCAGCGCCTCGAACCCGGCGGCGATGCCGAGCACCGGGGCGTAGCCGCCGAGCAGGGTGACCAGCACCCCGAAGAAGACCGGCCCGAAGGCCGAGCAGAACTGGATGACCGTGCCCGCGACGCCATAGACCGATCCGAAGGCCTCGGCCCCGAATTCGCGGCGCACCACGATGGGCGACAGGGTCGTGATCTGGCCGAGGCAGAAGCCGCAGACGAGGCTGACCGGCACCAGCACGGGCACGACCGGCGCCATGGCGACCGTGCCGAGCGCCACAGCCTGCAGGGCCATGATCCCCATGCTGTAGCGGCGCGGGTCGATCCCGTCGATGATGCGGGCCAAGAGCAACCGGCCGAGCAGCCTCGCCAGCCCCGTCGCGCCGACCAGCCAGCCGGCCCCCGCCGTGCCGAGCAGCGGTTCGGCCAGCGCGTAATGATGGGTCAGGAAACCGACCTGCACCATGAGCCCGAGCGCAAACCCCAGCGCCACGCTCCACAGCGCGATACTGCGCAGCACCGCCCGCCGCGCGGTCTTCGCCGTTTCCCGGGCGCTATCCGGGTTGTCGCCGCCCGGTGCCGGGGCAGGGGCCAGTGGCCCGCCGTCACGGGCCAGCCCCAGTTGCGCCGGGTTGCGGAAGCGCAGAACCACCAGCGCCAGCGGCAGCAGCACCGCGACCATCAGGATCGCGGCGCGCAGGGTCGCCGCGGCAAAGCCGAAATGCGCGATGGCGAGCACCAGCAGCGGCACGACCAGCATCGCGCCCAGGCTGGCCCCGGTCAGCGCCAGCGAGACGCTGCGGCCCTGGTGGCGCTCGAACCAGGGCGCGATGGCCGCGCTCAGTCCGGTCACGGACATCGTCGCATAGCCAAGCCCCATGCAGGTAAAGGCGGCGTATAGCTGCCACAACGCGTCCAGCCGCCCGAGTGCGGCGACCCCCAGCGCCAGCAGGACGATGCCGCCGCCCATGGCCGGGCGCGGCCCGTACCGGTCGATCAGGGCGCCGATGGCGGGCAGGGACAGCGCGTTGGTCAGGTAGAACACGGTAATCGCGGTCGAAACCGTGGCGGTCGTCCAGCCTTGCGCCTTCACGATCTCGCTCAGATAGACGCTGGCGCCGAATAC
>JAQCHR010000523.1 GCA_027619655.1 Pseudomonadota bacterium | reverse complement strand
AGGCGTAGTGATACAGATAGCCCGACTGAAGTGCCGCCGAGCGGCGCGCCAGGCTCATGACCATGGCTGCAATCCCGTCGGGACCGAACCCATCGATGATCCTGCCGTCGCCGATCCGCCAAAAGGCGTAGCCGAGAAGTTTGGCGGGGTGGACCAACAAGCGGTCGTAGATTTCGTCGAAGTACCATTTGTTGAGCGACAACAGGTAGAATGGGCGCAGCACCACCGCCCAGGTCTCGCCGGATCCCGGGCGCATGATGTACATCCACCAGGCCAAGGCAATACCGACGGCGCCAACGATAAGCGGCAGCAGCTTCACCCAGAACGGTACGTGGTGCGCATGCTCCAGCGCCTGATGCGTCGGCAGGATGCCTATGGATTCGCCCCAGAATTGCTCCATGCCGTCGCCGACAAAGAAGTGATAGCCCAGCACACCGGAGAACAAGGCACCGGCGGCCAGCAGGAACAGCGGCAGGATCATGACCTTGGGCGATTCATGCACATGCGCCAGCGTGTGTTCGTCGCAGCGCGGCGTGCCGTGGAAGGTCATGAACAGCAGGCGCCAGGAATAGAACGCGGTCATGAAGGCCGCCGCGATACCCAGCCAGAAGGCAAAGGTGCCGACGCCGGTATGCGCCGCGAAGGCGGATTCCAGGATGATATCCTTGGAGAAGAAACCCGCAAAACCAATGGAGGTGCCCGGGATGCCGATACCCGCCAGCGCCAGGCTGCCGATCCACATCAGTATATAAGTCATCTTGATGTGCTTCCACAGCCCGCCCATCTTGCGCATGTCCTGTTCACCGGACATGGCATGGATCACCGAGCCGGAGCCGAGGAACAGCAGCGCCTTGAAGAACGCATGCGTCATCAGGTGGAAGATCGCCGCCGGATAGGCCGAAACGCCGATGGCAAAGAACATGTAGCCTAGCTGCGAACAGGTCGAATAGGCGATGACGCGCTTGATGTCGTTCTGTGTGAGCCCGATTGTTGCAGCCACGAATGCCGTCAGCGCGCCGACCACACAGACCACCGCCAGCGCCGTCTCCGACTGTTCGAACAGCGGCGACAGGCGCACCACCATGAACACACCGGCCGTTACCATCGTCGCCGCATGGATAAGCGCGGAAACGGGCGTCGGGCCCTCCATCGCGTCCGGCAGCCAGGTGTGCAGGCCGAGCTGGGCCGATTTCCCCATCGCGCCGATAAACAGCAGCAGGCAGATAATGGTCAGCGCATGATATTCGACGTCGAGGAATACCAGCGTCGCACCGGCGTAATCCGGCACGGCGCGGAAAATTTCATCGAAACGCACCGAGTCGAACAGCAGGTAGGTCGCGAAGATGCCGAGCGCAAAGCCCACATCGCCGACCCGGTTGACGACGAAGGCCTTGATCGCCGCGGCGTTGGCCGACGGCTTGTCGTACCAGAACCCGATCAGCAGGTAGGAGCACAGCCCCACCCCTTCCCAGCCGAAGAACAGCTGCACCAGATTGTCCGCCGTCACCAGCATCAGCATGAAGAAGGTGAACAGGCTGAGATAGGCGAAGAATCGGGCCGGCGACTTATCGTGACTCATATAGCCGATCGAATAGATATGCACGACGGCGGAAACCGTCGTCACCACCACCAGCATCACGGCGGTCAGGGTATCGACCTTCAGCGACCAGTCGAACGACAGGCTGCCGGAGGACACCCACTGGAATAGCAGGACCGTCCGCGGGTCGCCGGCAATCGCCACCGTGAAAAACAGGTACCAGGAAATCAGCGCCGCAATGACGAGGCCGGAACAGGTGACGAATTGCGCACCCTTGGCGCCGATTGCGCGACCGAACAGCCCGGCGATGGCAGCACCGAGCAATGGCAGGAATACGACAGCGGCTTCCATGCGGCTCAGCCCTTCATCACGTTAATGTCTTCGACTTCAATCGAGCCGCGGTTACGGTAGTACACGACGAGGATCGCCAGACCGATCGCCGCTTCCGCGGCTGCGACCGTCAGCACGAACATCGTGAAGATCTGTCCGACCATGTCCTGCAGGTGCGTCGAAAACGCCACAAAATTGATATTCACCGCGAGCAGCATGAGTTCGATCGACATCAGGATGATGATGACGTTCTTCCGGTTCAGGAAAATCCCGAACAGGCCCAGCGTGAACAGGATCGCCGCGACGGTTAGGTAATGACCGAGGCCGATTTCCAACATGATCAGATACCGCTCCCCGTCGTGACCTTGACAATTTCAATCGCGTCCTCTGCCTTGCGATCCAGCTGATCGGAAATCTTCTGCCGCCGCACGCCCGGCCGCTGGCGCAGCGTCAGGACAATGGCGCCGATCATCGCGACCAGCAGCACCAACCCGGATGCCTGGAACAGATAGATGTAATCGGTGTAGATCAGCCGGCCGAGCGCTTCGGTGTTCGTTACCTGATCCAGCGGCGGGATCGGCGCGGCGCCGTTCGATGCGGCCTCCGGTACGAAGACCCAGCCGCCCAGCACGACCACGAGTTCCGCCAGCAGCACCAGCCCGACCAGCGCGCCGATCGGCAGGTACTGCAACACGCCCCGACGCAGTTCGACGAAATTGATATCCAGCATCATGACGACGAACAGGAACAGCA
>JAQCHR010000522.1 GCA_027619655.1 Pseudomonadota bacterium | reverse complement strand
CAATCGGTCGGCCATGTCGGCGCGCCCCAACCGGAATCGACCAGCCTGTTTCGCCATTCGACGAGGCTGAGATCCGGGTCCCAGTTGGCTTCGAGCCAGGCGCGGGATTCCTGCCAGACGGTGTCTTCGGTCGGTTCGCTCATGTCTCGCCCCCTACCCGTTCCAGCGCTGCATCATCAACTCCCGGTGATATGCCGGCGTACCAAGGAACACCTCGGAGCTCTTCGCGCGCTTGAACCACAAATGCGTATCATTGTCCCAGGTGAAGCCGATGCCGCCGTGCATCTGCACCGTCGCAACTGCCGCCTGGGTATAGGCGTCGGACGCGCAGGCCTTGGCCAGCGAAGCAACCGCCGGCAGATCGTCCGCATCGTCATCCGCCGCCTGCGCCGCGTAATAGGCCGCCGACTTCGCCAGCTCGACATCGAGGAGCAATTCGGCGGACTTGTGCTTGATTGCCTGGAAGGATGCGATGGGCCGTCCGAACTGCATCCGCATCTGCGCATATTCGAGCGCCGATTCACGCAACTGTTCGGCCCCGCCCACCATCTCACTGGCGAGGCATACCGCCGCCTGGTCCAGTGTCTTCGCAAGGGGCGCTGCCGCGCCACCTTCTTCACCCAGCAAGGTTGCCGGCACGGCGATGAATTCCAGCCGCGCCAGCTTGCGCGTGGCATCGGCCGATTGCAGCAGGCGCCGGTGCAGACCCGGCGCATCAGCGTTCACCGAAAACAGGGAAAGCCCCTCATCCCCCACAGTCCCCGCACGACGTGCCGCGACGACGATCAGGCCCGCCGTATGGCCATCCAGCACGAAGCTCTTGACGCCATCGAGCGTGTGCCCGCTCCCGCTCGGGGTCGCCGTCATTGTGATACCCGCGCTGTCCCATCGTCCGCCATCCTCGGCGAGGGCGAGCGTCGCCACCACCTCCCCGGCGGCGAGAGGGGGCAATAATTCCCGTTTCTGTTCTGCGGTTCCCGCATTCAGGATGGCGTTCGACGCCAGCACCGCCGAGGCAAAATATGGCGCGCACAGCAGGCCGCGCCCCATTTCCTCCAGCACGATGCCGAGTTCGACAAATCCGAATCCCTGCCCGCCATAGGCTTCGGGGATCTGGACCGCCGGAAGCCCGAGATCCGTGCAGAGCTGCCGCCAGACCGCCGGATCGTAGCCGTCCTCGGTCTCCATCAGCCGGCGGACCTCGGTTGCAGGCGACTTATCGTCGAGGAAGCGGCGCAGGTAACGGCGAAACTCCTCCTGCTCCTCGGTGAAGGTGAACTGCATTGCCACCCTCAGCCGGGGTGGCGTGTCAGATGCAGCGGGCGGAATGTCCGGACCGACCAACCCGCCGTATCGCCTGGCGCATCGGGTTCCCCCGACTGGCCGATCAGCACGCCGCGTTCGGCGATGGTTGCGTCCAGCCCGACCACATTCAACGAGATATAGCCCTCGGGCAGCGGCAGGGCGTTGTCCGAAAGCCGGTCGATCACGATCATCCAGCCCTTCAGTCCGACTTCCATATTCTCGACCTCTCCCTGCACCAGGTTGCGGTCCCAGTTGGTCATCTTTTCCCGGAACTCCGGGGCGACCGAGGTGCGACCGGCCTTTGACGTATAGCTGTCCGCCGTCATCGTCCCCGGTTCCCGAACCTTATAGACGGCCAGGAAGGGCGAGCGCGCCTCATGGGTGCATTCGAAACGCTGCGCCGACATGAAACCGTCAATCGTCAGTAGCATGGAAATATGCTTCCAGTAAAAATCGTCGAACTTCCGCCGATCCTCGGTCGGCGGGTAATGCATTTCCACCATGTAGAACGTGCTTGTCATTTTTCGTTTCCTTTAATTCTTTCCGCTCCGGAGACGACTATACGCCTTCCCGTCGCCGGGACAATCCGGGCAGACGCTATTCGCCCGCGGTTTCCGCCTGCGCCACATGCAGATAACTCCGGTCGATATAATCATCCGCCGCCCGGCCCTGTCGGTCCGGCAAGGCCCGGATCAGAGCGCTGATATCGATCAGCGCCTTAACACCGGCGCTGCTGACGTCGCCATCCGGCGGAAAGATTTCCGCCGAGGTGTATTCCTCCCAGGCAGCAACGGCGTATTTTTCCGCAATGCGGGTTTCTTCTTTGGCAATGTTCACCATCGCGTCGCGATCGGAAAAAAACCGCCGGTGCGCGCGAACAAAGGCGCGCATGAAACGCGCCATCAGATCGACATTTTCTTCCGCCCAACGGCTGTCGACATGCAGCGACGTAAACTGGAAATCGGGGAACTCGTCGCGCGGTTCCGACAGGGTGGGATAGCCTTCGTCGATGGCGATGTAATTCAGCGGCGCGCCCTGCAGCCCCGCATCGATTGCGCCGGACTGCAGTTTCTCCCAGCGAGCAAGGATTGGCCCGACTTCTTCAATCGCGTAGTCCCGCGGATATTCAAGCCCGTGCGCCGCCAGCAGTTTCATGACCAGCGAAGAACTGCCCGCCTTGCGCGACGACACGCCGACGGTCCGGCCGCGCAAATCCTCGAAACTTCGGATATCCTTACCGGCAATCAACGAAAACGGCAGTTTGTTGACATTGCCGCCGATAATCACCGTATGCCCACCGCCTTCCCGGTCGAGGATGACATGTTCCGTCACGCCGAAGGC
>JAQCHR010000521.1 GCA_027619655.1 Pseudomonadota bacterium | reverse complement strand
GTGGATTTCCTCAAGACGGCCTGGCGCGATAACCTGGTGCTGCTGTTCCGCCACCAGAAACTGGAGGATACCGACCTGCTGCGCGTCGCAGAGGCGCTGGGCGGTTCGCAGGCCACGGGGTCGCGGCAGTATTTTGTCGATGCGGGATACAAGGAAGGCTCTGCCCGTGTCTCCAAGCTGCCGGGGATCTCGTATATTTCCAATCTGGATGAGGACGGCAAGCCCTTCCTGAAGGCCGAACACGCATCCGGCAGCCAGCGGTTGTTCTGGCATACCGACAATTCCTATGTCGAAAACCCGCCCAGCGGCAGCCTGCTGTATTCGCTGCAGGTGCCGGTAAACGGCGGCGGCGAAACCCTGTTCGCCAACCAGTACGCGGCCTATGAATCGCTTGCCGATGACCTGAAAGCGCGAATTGCCGGCCTGCATGTCCGTCACGACAACAGCCGCAATACCGCCGGCGGCACCCGCCCGACCCGCAAACTGCCCGCGACCCGGGACGAGGTCGAGGGGCCGGTGCACCCGCTGGTCCGGATTCACCCGCTGTCCGGCCGCAAGGCGCTGTACCTCGGGCGCCGCTATGCCGCGCCATCCAGCTATATCGTGGAACTGCCGGAAGCGGAAAGCGAGGCATTGCTTGACACGCTATGGGCCCATGCGACCCGCCCCGAACTGACCTGGGGTCATTCCTGGACACCGGGCGAGGCGCTTTTATGGGATAACCGCTGCACCCTGCACAGCCGGACGCCCGCAGACCATACCCAGCCGCGCGTCCTGCACCGCACGCTGGTCAAGGGGGAGGCGATTATCGGCGCGTGAACATCACGACCGGTTTATCGCTAATCTTTGTTAAGTATACGGTAATATTGTAGTGTCTACTTTAAGGGGTGATCATATTAATATATGATTCCCGGTTGTTTCGCCGGACCGGGACGGTCCGGCGTGCCCGCCGGGGATGGAGGCATAAACAGGATGGACTGGCCAGCGCTGCCCGATGGTTCCGTTGATTGGATGACCGTGTTCCAGGCGCCCAAGACCGGCCTGATTGCACAGATCGAGCAAGCGACAACCGCTGCGCAACTCAAGGCCTGTTTCAGCGTGATTATCGAAGCGCTGTTTTCGCGCAAGAACGATTCCGAAATCCGCGCGACCTATCACAAGGTCGCCGACGAACTCTTCGGGGACGAAACGGACGATTCCGCCCTGGATGCCCAGAAAACCAAACTCCGGATGGTGATGATGCGCCTGATGAACGACCGCATGCAGCGTTCCCGCGCCCATATTGCGGTCAAGGCGGGCAAGGGGACGGCGGCGGATGAGGCGCGCCTTGCGGCGGTCGATCCGCTCGCCGCATTGCAGGTATAAAACAGGTCGCCGTTCATCGGACGCAATTTGCGTTCACATGTATTCCGGAGACGCGGGCTTGACCCCACAGTCCTGACGCGGCACATTTTGGTCAATTCTCCAGGCGCAACCATGGAGACGCCAAATAATGATGCCAAACACTGAACAGGGTTGGGGGATTCGATGAGCAAGAAATACAATACATTGATTCTGGGCGCATCTTACGGTTCGCTGCTGGCGATCAAGATGCTGATGGCCGGGCATTCGGCGAAAATGGTGTGCCTGCCAGACGAAGCGACGCTGATCAACAAGGACGGGCAACGGGTCCGCATGCCGGTGCGCGGGCGTGACGGGCTGGTCGAAATCGACTCGCGCGATTTGCCGGGGTCACTGTCTGCCGCCGGGCCGGAGGCGGTCGATCCGAAGGACTACGACCTGATCGCGCTGGCCATGCAGGAACCGCAATACCGGTCGCCCGGTGTACGGGAACTGTTGAACAAGGTGGCGCTATCGGGTGTGCCCTGCATGTCGATCATGAACATGCCGCCCCTGCCGTACATGGCGCGAATCCCGGGTCTGGATACAGACAGCCTGCGGCGGTGTTACACCGACCCGTCAGTCTGGGATGGCTTCGATCCCAAAATGATTACCCTGTGCAGCCCGGACCCGCAGGCCTTCCGCCCGCCGGAGGAACCCACCAACGTGCTGCAGGTCAGCCTGCCGACAAATTTCAAGGCGGCGCGCTTCGAATCCGACGCCCATACCGCCATTCTGCGCCAGTTGCAGGCCGATATCGAGGCGATCCGCTTCGATCCCGGTGATGGCGCAATCGAGTTGCCGGTAAAGCTGAAGGTCTATGATTCGGTATTCGTTCCGCTTGCGAAATGGAGTATGCTGCTGACCGGCAATTACCGCTGCGTCCAGGAAAACGATATGCGCGCGATCCGCGATGCTGTGCATAGCGATCTGGAAAAGTCCCGGGCGGTCTATGACTGGGTCACCTCGGTCGTCCACGCGATGGGCGCGGATGTGGCCGACCAGGTGCCGTTCGAAAAATACGCAAAGGCCGCCAACGGGTTGGCGAAGCCGTCCTCAGCCGCGCGGGCGCTGGCCGCCGGAGCGCCGAATATCGAGCGTGCCGATTGCCTGGTGCGCACGATTGCCCTGCAGAAGGGCATGAGCCTGGAAACGGTCGATGAAACCGTGGGTCTGGTGGAAACCTGGCTGGAACGGAACCGCACGAAGGCGGCGTGATCGTTTCGAAAAAGGAATAATAAGCCACCGCCGCATTATCAAGAATGGCGCGGCG
>JAQCHR010000520.1 GCA_027619655.1 Pseudomonadota bacterium | reverse complement strand
GACGAGATTACGGCGGTGCTGGAAAGCTGGGTGCCCGGTTCGGAAATCGCCATGGTCTACGAATTCGATATCGCGGCCGACCTGTGGACCGATGTCGAATTCCGGGGCCATACCGATGGCGGCATCCTGATCTGGATCGACGGCGTGTTCGTCTATGGCTCCAGCGGCCCCGACAGCGCCACCGACCAGGCGGGCTACGACTACCACGCGGATTTCCCTGATCTGGCCAGTGGCACCCATGTGCTGCAGATCATCCTGGAAAGCCATGGCGAGACACCCCCGACGGTGAATTTCGAACTGCGCGGCAACGCCGCCGGCAATACCCAGACCGCCACCACAAACGCCGTGCCGGAACCCGCCGCGATGGCGCTGTTCGGCCTTGGCCTCGCCGGCCTCATCGTAATCCGCCGCCGCAAGGCACGTGCCTGATCCCAGGGCGCAAGGCGCTTCCCGAGCGTAACTGCCATCGCAGTTGCGGTCGTTTCGTTTTCGAACCAATCCTGCCGCCTTTTTGATCGTCGACAGCGGCGACCGCATCAAAACGGTTGACCCGCATCGCACCGATATGCATCGCTCTCCTGCGTTATGCACCACCGGCCCGGCACCCATCTGCCGGGGCAGGCGGAATTCGGGGAGAGGGAATATCATGCAAGCGGATTACGTTATCGCGGGAGCCGGTTCGGCAGGCTGCGTGCTCGCCAACCGGCTGACGGAAGACCCGAATATCCGGGTGATCGTCCTCGAAGCGGGTGGGCGGGATACGAATCCCTTTATCCATATCCCCGCCGGCTATATCATGCTGCTGGAGCACCCGACGATCACCTGGGGCTTCAAGGCGGACAAGGATTCCGGACTGAACGGACGCGAGATCAACTATCCGCGCGGCCGGGTGCTGGGCGGATCCAGCTCGATCAACGGCATGATCTACATCCGCTCCCAGCCCGAGGATTACGACCACTGGGCGCAGCTCGGCAATCGCGGCTGGTCGGGGGACGAGGTCTTCCCGTATTTTCGCAAGGCGGAGAACTGGGAAGGGCCGGCGGACGCCGTGCACAGCAAGGGCGGGCCGCTGTTCACCTCGATGACCCGCGACCAGCCGGAACTCTGCGTCGCCGCACTGCAGGCCGGCCAGGAAATGGGCTGGGAGCTCCGCAAGGACCTGAACGACCTGCCGCACGGGCTCGGCGACCATATCGGCTGGGTGCAGCAGACGCGGGGCGGCCGGTTCCGCGCCAGCGCCGCGCGGTCCTACCTGCGCCCGGCGATGAAGCGGCCGAACCTGGAGGTTGTCACCAATGCGCTGGTGCACCGGGTGATCCTGGACGGCAAGCGCGCCGTGGGTGTCGAATTCTCGCGCGGCGGGGTGACGGAGCGCGCCGATGCGACGGCGGAAGTCATCCTGTCCGGCGGCGCCATCGGCTCCCCGCATATCCTGCAGCTTTCCGGTGTCGGCGACCCGGACCATCTGGGCGGGCTCGGCATCGACGTGCAGCATGCCCTGAAGGGGGTGGGGCAGAATTTCCAGGACCATTTCCTCACCCGCGTGGTCGCCGATGTGAAGGATGTGGGCACGCTGAACGAACGCTCGCGCGGCATCCGCTTCATCGGCGAGTTGATGAAATACACCTTCCAGGGACGCGGGATGCTGACCTACGCCGCCTCGCTGCTGGCGGCTTCGGTGAAGGTGCTGCCCGAATCGGCAACGCCGGACATGCAGGCGCTGTTCTCTTCGGGCAGTTTCGCCCCCGGGCCGACCCGCAAGCTGGACACCAAGCCCGGCATGACCTCGGGCATCTGGCAGATGCGGCCGGAAAGCCGGGGCCATGTCCTGGCGCGCAGCAGGGACCCGCGCGACCAGCCGTCGATCAACCCGAACTACCTCGCCGAAGACCGCGACCAGCGGAGCATGGTCGCCGGGCTGCGGCTGATTCGGGATTGGTTCAACCAGCCGGCGCTCAAACGCTATGTCGTCGCCGAAACCGTACCCGGCCCGGATGTGCAGAGCGACGACGAATTCCTGCATTTCGCGCGCGAGGCGGGCACGACCGTGTTCCACGCGTCCTGTTCCTGCCGCATGGGCCCGGATCCGATGTCCGTGGTCGATGACCGGCTGCGGGTGCACGGGATGGAAGGGCTGCGCGTCGTCGATGCCTCGGTCATGCCGGCCGTCACCTCGACCAATACCAACGCGCCGACCATCATGATCGCCGAGAAGGGCGCGGACATGATCAGGGAGGATGCGCGCGCACGGCAGCGGGCGGCGGCCGCGTAGGCGCCATGTCATGATGCAATCGGCCAGAACGGCCGTTGCAGCGGTCGAAAAGGCGCTGTACCGGGCGATGATCGATGCGGATATGCCCGCTCTCGGGAACCTGCTGGCGCCGGATCTCGTCTATATCCATTCCGATGGCGTGCGGGAAAGCCGGCACCGTTATCTGGCCCGTGTGAAGAAGGGCTATTACGCCTATGCGCGGATCCGCAGCCGGAAGGTAACGACAAGCACTGCGGGTGCACAGGCAGTGATGTGCGGGCTGGTATCGATGGATGTGGCCACCGATGGCGGAAAAGTGCTGAAAGTGAACCTGCATTCCACCCTGGTATGGCAGGACCGGGACGACCGCTGGCAGTTGACCCTGCGCCAGGCCACCCGAATACCG
>JAQCHR010000519.1 GCA_027619655.1 Pseudomonadota bacterium | reverse complement strand
CAGACCGGCCATGCGCCGGACGAGCTGCGCGCCGAGCATGGCGATTACAACGAGATGTTCATGCGGCTGCTGGCCCGACCGGACATCGCGTTCGAGACCTTCCCGGTGCTGGCGGACCGTTTTCCGGCGGATCCGTCTGCCGCCGACGCCTGGGTCGTTACCGGCTCGCGCTGCGGCGTCTATGACGGGTTTCCGTGGATCGCGAGGCTGGAAGGCTTTCTACGCGACCTGCATGACGCGCGGGCGCCGCTGGTTGGTATCTGTTTCGGCCATCAGGCCATTGCCGAGGCGCTGGGCGGCAAGGTCGAAAAATTTTCCGGCGGCTGGTCGGTTGGACTGGAACATTACCGCGTAGAGGGGCGGGAGGCGCCGGCGGCGCTGCTTGCCTGGCACCAGGACCAGGTCGTCGTGCCGCCGCCGGGCGCGGAGATTATCGCCGCATCGGATTTCTGCCCCTATGCCGGGCTGCGCGTCGGCAATCATATCCTGACATTGCAGCCGCACCCGGAGTTCAGCACGGACTATGTGCGGGCGCTCGTCACCGCGCGCCGCGCGATGATCGGCGAGGCGGTGGCGGCCTCGGCCATCGGCAGCCTGTCGGCGGGGCGGCCCGATGATTTCGGTGCCTATATCCTCGATTTTATCGACGCGGCGATTGCCGCGGGGGCGCCCTGACGGCCTGCGGGCAAAGGCTTTGCGGGCGGATCTCTTTCTGGATCAGAGCGGTCGGGCGTACTCGTCGTGCGGCGGCTCGACCTTGTCGGCATGCTTTTCGGCGAATTTCAGCATGCGTTCGAAAAAGCCGACAAACTTGTCGAACATCTCGGTCTTTTCCGCCCGGCGCTCGGCCCGCTGTTCGGCGCGCTGCTTTTCAAGCTCGGCGGCGGAAACCTGCGGCAACTGGGTCGCCTCGGTCGATTTGGCGCAGATCATGCGGTCGGCTTCGAGCCGACAGACGGTGATCTCACCGGTCACGGTATCCAGCCGCCAGCTTGCGCCGTTCTCGGTCTTGACGATCTGGTAGCGGCCGGGCGTGGCGGGGACGGCGTCGGCAACCACCGTGGCCGGCGCCTCGTTCCTTGTCTGCTCGACCGGCGCCTTCTCGGTGACGACGGGAGCGGTGATGACGGGCGCGGCGCGCTCGGGCAGGACCAGGGCCGCGGCGAACAGGCCGCAGGCGATGATAAAGCTGCCAAAGACGATGGACTTCCCAACCGTAGGGCCGTTACCGGTGCCAGTGCTGGGGGAGGGGGTGTTGTCGCTCATGGTCGATACTCTTTTTTTGTTACGCCAGAATTCAGTAACGTCAGTATTCCTTAACGTCAGCCTGTGCCCCCCGAACCCCGGCAACCGGCTCTGCCTGAATATGGGAAAAACCTCGGCACGGTTCAATGAAATTGCGCGCTTTGCCTTTCCCTGCAGGGTCTTAGCTCATACTGTGATCAGGAAATACGGCAAAAGGGAGGCGGGATCGCCATGCTTTATATGTGTTACGGGGTCGATGGACCGGATGGCGCGGCGCGGCGCGATATCGCGCGGGAAGAGCATTTCGCCTATCTCAAGGCGCATGAGCATATCCTCGTCCTTGGCGGTGCGACGCTGGGCGATGACGGGGTCCAGCGGACCGGCAGCCTGCTGGTGATTAATGTCCCCGACCGCGCAGCCGCCGACGCCTTCGCCGATGGCGAGCCGTTGCGTAAGGCGGGCGTGTTCGAGAGCTATACCGTCAGCCTGATGCGGCGCGGCCAGTGGAACCCGGACGCCGCCCCGAAGACCGCCGAGGGCGGCTGATGGCTCGTCCTTAAAGACGTTTCACGTGAAACATTTCTGGAAGCGTTTTAAAGCCTTCCCTAAGTGCTATCTGGCCGCCGGCCAGGCGCCGCGCAGCCGGTCGATCAGCGCGCCGCAATCGTCCGGTAGCGCATCGCCGCGCCAGGCGACATGCGCATCGGGGCGGACCAGCACGAGGGCGCGCTCGAACAATCGCACCGCGTCCTCGTTATCCAGATCGATCACCCGCAAGGGCACGCCGCGCGCCGCCGCAACCGATTGCAGGGCATCGATGTCGATATTTGACGCGTTCAGCCTGAGCAGCACGAAGCCGTCGCCAAACAGATCGAGGGTCGATTTTCCTTCTTCCAGCCAGCAATGCGGCGCGCGGGTGCCGGGCCGGGCGGAGGGCTTCAGGCGATCCTCACCCTCGGGCGCCATCGTGCCGTCGGCAACGCAGATCGGCGAGTCCTCATAGCGGATATAGGAGCGCAGCTGGTCGGGTACCGACAGGCGGCGCAGCAGCGTCGTATCGCTTGCCGCCGCCGCGGCGAAATCCGCCGACGGCGGCAGCGCGGCGATGGCGTTGTAGGACGCGGTCGAGATATCGACATAATAGGCGGCGACCGGTCTGCATTCCGCTTCATAGGACGGGATCAGCTTTGGTCCGCCCCAGCCCTTGAAGACGGCTTCGAATTTCCAGGCCAGATTGACCGCCTCGCTGACGCCGGTATGCATGCCGAGCCCGCCGGTCGGCGAACACTGATGGACGGTATCGCCGGCGAGAAAGACCCGGCCGCCGCCGTAACCGTCGGCCACCGCGTCGCGCCGTTCCCAGGGAGACGCGGACAGGATCTCGAACGGAAAATCGCAGCCGACGACGCGGGG
>JAQCHR010000518.1 GCA_027619655.1 Pseudomonadota bacterium | reverse complement strand
GATATGGAGGGGGGCCGCAGCGGGCCGCCGAAATTCGTCAATGCATCGGTCTGTGACAAGATCTGCTCGCAGGTGGCGGCGCATGCCACGCTGGCCGCCCTGTTCAGCCGGGAACGCAGCGGCGAGGGGCAACTGGTGGAAGTGCCGATGCTCGAATCCATGGTCGGCTTCAACATGATCGAGCACCAGTCGGGCCAGACATTCGATCCGCCGCTTGGCCCGGCGGGATATGAACGGTCCATGGTCGAATACCGCCGGCCCTTTGCGACCGCCGACGGATTTGTCTGCCTGCTGCCTTACAATCTCAAACAATGGCAGTCCTTTTTCACCGCCATGGGGCGGGCCGATATGATCGACGATCCGCGCGTTATCGACCCGAAGCTGCGCAGCGAAAAAGTCGGCGAACTGTATGAACTGGTCGCGCAACTCGCGAAGGACTGGACGACCGATGACCTGCTGGCCGCGCTGAAAGCGGCGGATATCCCGCATGGCGCGGCAACGAAACTTGGTGACGTGGCGGACGATCCGCATTTGCAGGCGGTCGGGTTCTTCCGGACGTTCGACCACCCGAGCGAAGGCCGCATCCGGCTGACGGCCCCGCCGATGAGCTTCTCGGGAACGCCGCCCGATATCCGCCGCCTGCCGGCGGCGCTGGGCGAGCACAGCGTCGAAATCCTGTCCGAAGCCGGTTATTCGGAGGCGCAGATTGCCCGGATGATGGCTGACGGGGTCAGTCTCGACGGATGTATAGAGAACAAAGAGTAACGGCGGCATTCGGGATTGGCGTCGAGGAGGCCGCTCGTCGGCTGGACCATATACTATAATTCGTGCCAGTTGCGGCAGTGAGATAAAAATCCATTAGCGCAAAGGATAACCGCACACTGTTTCTTCAAGTTGAATGTTGGGGGGCTCTTTACAAACAATCTCAACACATTCCCAGTCAGTTCCTATAACAAAAGACCAATTGTCCTTTGCAAAGCTGAAAAACGCCAGTGGACTTTCCTTTGCCCAAAGATGGTTTCGAACTTTGAGCGTTGATTGGGTGGGCCTATTGCCCTGTTTAACTGATTCCTGCCAAAGCTCATCCAAGCCATGTTCGTCCAAAAGGCGAAATGCACCGACGTCTCGAAATAATAGGGAAAATATGGCCTCTACGTCTTTATGGAACAGGCGGACGGTTAATACAGCCGCATCAAGACCGTATTTTGCTGGCATCGTGTACCCTATGCCTAAGTCCGTATGCTCTTGATTCAATTTTCCGGTCTGGAATCGAACGTCGAGGATCGTGATATTTCCGTCCTTGAATGGGGTTTCCCATGCAGAGAATTCTATTTCCGACATCCTACCTCTGGGCCGATGAGAAAAATTAGGCGTTGATTAGCATTTAGTATCAACGAAGAATTGCGTTTACGCAAAGGGCTTGCCGGGCGGGAGCCGAAAATTAGCCGACCGTTAGGCATGTCCGCATTATTCGAGAAATTTGGCTGCGAACCTTTTGCCGAAGCGGGGGATTTAACCACATTTCAACGCATGCGTGCGTCGCGCGGCGCGGCCTGCTAATATCGGTCAGGCACTGCTTTGGGAGTGAAGAATATGGCATTGGCGGATTTCGAGATCGACGAGGGTGAATCGCTGCGCGGAAAGATCAGCGCGGCGGAATGGGAGGCGCGGGTTGAACTGGCGGCGGCGTTCCGCATCGCGGTGGCGCGCGGCTGGAACAATTCCACGGCCAACCACATGACCGCACGCATTCCCGACCAGCCGGATTATTTCCTGATGAACGCGGGCGATTTCGCCTGGGACGAAATCACGGCCTCCAACCTGCTGAAGCTGGACATGGACGGCAATGTGGTCTCCGACACAACCCGCAAGCCGCGCCCGGCCGGCCTCAACTTCCACAGCGCGCTGCAGCGCGAGCGGCGGCATCTCGGCTGCACGCTGCACATCCATGCGCCCGCCGGGGTGGTGGTGTCCGCCTGGGAGGAGGGGCTGCAGTTCTTCGACCAGGGCTCGTGCAGCGTCTACGGCCAGGTCGCCTATCACGACTTCGAGGGCATCGCGGAGGAATCGGACGAGGCGCCGCGCATCCTGGCCGACCTGGGGGACAAGTACACGCTGATCATGCGCAATCATGGCCTGCTGTCCGTTGGCCGCACGGTGCCGGAAGCCATGGAATACATGGACCGGCTGGTGACCGCCTGCGAAACGCAGGAACGCATCATGGCGACCAGCCACGCGACCCCGCGGCCGCTGTCGAAGGAAACCTGCGAATCCACGTCCAGCCAGTTCCGCAAGCGCGCGGGCAACAAGCCGATCGGCGACACCGGCTTCGCCGCCGCCTATCGCCGACAGGTGCGCCAGGACCCGTCCTTCATGGCGTGAGGGGCGGTGCAGACATCACGGAACAGGCCCGCAGCAAACGGTCAATCAGGAGACGGGAGAAAATCATGAGTGAAACAATCGTGTGGCACGAGCCCTATGCCGGCAAGGACCTGGGGTCGCTGGACTTCGTCTGTACGCCGGAAATGGTCAGTGACTATTGCGAGGGGCTGGGTATCGATCTGGCGCGTTACAGCAGCCCGGCGGACTGGGACCGGCCGGTAGCACCCGCGATGGTCGTCGGCGAGGTGGATTTCGGCTTCGAGGGGCTGCGCTTCGATAA
>JAQCHR010000517.1 GCA_027619655.1 Pseudomonadota bacterium | reverse complement strand
CGGGCTGCCGGGATCCGCTGGCGCCGCGATCGTCATGGCGGCGCTCTTCGTCCACGGCATGAAGCCCGGCCCGACCTTCCTTTTCGATAACCAGGCCCTGTTCGAATACATGGTCGTCGGACTCATGATCGGGACCGTGCTGATGCTCGTTATCGGGCTGTTGCTGGCCCATGTCATCGTCCATGTCCTGCTGATCCCGCGCGAGAACATTATGGCTGTCGTCGTCGCGCTCGCCGTCATCGGTGCATATGCGAGCAAGCTGCAATATGGCGATGTCTGGCTCATGTTGGCCTTCGGGTTGCTCGCGGTCGTCATGCGGGAACTGAAGTTTCCCCTGGCGCCGCTCATCCTCGGCATCGTGCTCGGCAAGCTGTTTGACGAATTCCTTCGGAACTCGCTGATTATTTCGGACGGCAGCTTAATGCCGCTGATCGACCGGCCGATTGCCCTCGGTCTGACCATCGTCATCGTGCTGCTGATAGCGTCGTCCGTTCCTGCGGTGCGAAAGGGACTTCGCGGCGTTTTCGCACGCGCGCGGTGAGACCGGGCGGCGGTTGAAAAATTGCGACGAAATAACGGCTCATACTGCCGGCAACGGCATGTCGTCCGATGTTTCGGCCTGCCACATCCGGATTCGCGCCGCCATGTCACGGATGCGATCGCGTTGTGCAGAATCGTTGAAAAGGTTTTCCATCTCGTGCGGATCGTTGTTCAGGTCATAAAGTTCACATTGATCCGCGGTGGACAGGTTCAGTTTAAACCGGTCGGACGAAATCACGCCCCGCCAGGGCATGGATACCATGCGGTTGATTGCCGGACTGCCAAGGTTACGGTCGCCGAGCCCGGTCCACTCCGTGAACACATCGTTGTCACTGAGGTCGACTTCCCTGCGCAGGACGCGGGCACGGCTGCGACCGTGGATGGCAGAGGCGCTTTCCGTGCCGGCGAATTCAAGCAGGGTCGGCAGGATATCGACATGGCTTATCGAGCCCGGGATCCTGGTCTGCGCAGCATTGTTCAGCCAGGGAACGTGGATCAGCAAGGGCACGCGCGTGGCTTCCTCGTAGAGATTCCGTTTCTCGCACATGCCGTGATCGCCCGCCATTTCGCCATGATCGCTGGAGAAGACGACGATCGTGTTGTCCGCCTGCCCGGACGATTCCAGAGCGGCCATGATCTTGCCAAGCTGCCGGTCGACCAGCGTCACATTGGCGAAATACTGCGCCCGAAGCTTGCGCCACCCCGCCTCCGTCGTCGTATCGTGCGTGTCGCCGCCGGCGACTCCCAGCGGATTGTTGCCGCCGCCGAGATAGAAATCGGCACGCAGTCGATTGACCAGCGACCCGGTGTCCGGCCGCTGCATGAAGGCTGGGCCGACCTCGATGGCGTCGTGATCGTACAGATCGTTGAGCGGCCCCGTATAGGGCGGGTGCGGCTCGAAGAAATTGACCTGCAGCAGCCAGGGCCGGCCGGCATGCGGGCCGGATGCGTAGCCGCCGATGAATTCCGACGCGACATGGCCGAGATACCCGGCCTGCGTCTGTATCTCGGTCAGGTTCGCACCGCCGGCCCAGGATTCATAGCTTTGCGTCCAGTGCGGCGGCTCGACACCGTGCGCGCGGAGCCAGTCGTTATAGGGCGGCTCTATATTACGGTATTCCTTCCGGGTGTAATCCGGGCGATGGAAGTCCTCGATCGCGAGCCATGTGTCGAATCCGCGCTGCGCGACCACGTCGTCGCCCAGATGCCACTTCCCCATGTGTGCGTTGTAATAGGTATCCGGTATCAATTCGCCCAGCGACGGCGTGTCGGGGGGCAGCGGTATGCGGTTGCGTATGACGCCCGTCGCATGGGGATAGAGACCGGTCATGAACGATCCGCGCGACGGCGTGCAGACAGGTTGCGTGCAATAGCAGTTCTCGAATACGAAGCTGCGCGACGCCAGCGCGTCCATATGGCGCGCATCGATCCATCTGTTTCCATAGACGGCCATGGAATCGTGCCGCTGCTGATCGGTCAGGATGATGAGAATGTTCGGCTGTGTGTGGATCATGCTCTTCTACCATGCTGTTTTATAGGGAAATACTTTAAGGTTTGTCGGGGCGTGACGGCAACGTCGTTAGCCGCCGACGGGCCGGGCAGCCCGGAGTGTTCAACTGCGAACCTAATATTAGGCCAAGCGGAACGCACGATTGCCAGCGATCGTCCCAGCGTAGTTTGTACACGCCCATCCATGCAAGGCCGTCATCGCCGGGGGGCGGTATCCGCCACTATGGGTCGTGCGCCGGGTCCGGTTTGTCGATTTATCACCGCCGTTGTCTTCCCGGCGACTTGTCTTTCAGCACCGTATTCACTCGCAAACGCAACGAACCGGAGTTATTCCCATGACGACCAGCAATGTCCTTTTCATCATGTCCGACGAGCACAGCCGCCGTGTGCTCGGCGCCTATGGCAACAAGGTGGTGCGTACGCCGCACATGGACCGGCTCGCCGCGGAAGGCACGCTTTTCGAAAATGCGTATTGCAACTGCCCGATTTGCGTGCCGAGCCGCGCCAGCTTCGCCACCGGCCGCTACGTGCACTGTCCGTCGTCGAATGATTTGGAACAGCCTTGCTGATTTTGGAGTGGAAGTCTTTGGCTCATCGGGTTCAGGTTATGCTGCTTG
>JAQCHR010000516.1 GCA_027619655.1 Pseudomonadota bacterium | reverse complement strand
CGACGGCGAGGCGGGGCTTGACGCCTTTATGAACGAGACCTTCGACTGTGTCCTGCTCGATTATCACCTGCCGGGAAAATCCGGCATCGAAACTTTCCACGCCATGTCACAGGTACCCAGCACGACCGCGGCGGTTGTTTTCCTTACCGGTGAGGAAAATGAGGATCTGGCGCTGACCGCCATGAAAGCCGGTGTCGTGGATTTCCTGAACAAGAATGAGCTGCAGCCGGCAATGCTGCGGCGCGCCATCCGTTATGCCCAGGCGCGCCATAATTTTCTTTACGAGCTGGCGGAACGCGGGCGGCGAGACGCCCTCACGAATCTGCCAAATCGGTCAGTTTTTGACGACACGCTGTCGAACGCCATCGCCCAGGGCAACAGGCATGAAACGATGGTTGCGACGCTTCTGCTGGATCTGGATCACTTCAAGGACATCAATGATACGCTGGGTCATCCTGCGGGCGACGAAATGCTGCAGACCATCGCGGTCAGGCTGACACAGTCGACGCGAGAATCCGACACCGTGATTCGCTTGGGCGGCGACGAATTTGTCATCATCGCGCCGAATATCGGTGATCAGGGTGACGCCATCCAGCTTGCCCTCAAGATCCACGACGCCATGTCGCGTCCGGTCCTCATCGGTGACAAGGAACTGCATATTTCGACCAGCATCGGGATCGCGATGGCGCCGCATGACGGACAGGAGCCTGCCAAAATTCTGAAAAGCGCCGACCTGGCGCTGTACCGCGCAAAAGGCGAAGGCCGCGGCCAGTACTGCTTTTATGACACAAGCATGGATACTGCCGCCCATGCCCGCCAGAAGATGGAACAAGATCTTCGGCTGGCAATAGAGCAAAGCGAGTTCGAACTGCACTATCAGCCCAAGGTATCGGTATCGACCGGTATCATGATCGGGGCGGAAGCGCTGCTGCGCTGGCGCCACCCGGTCCGGGGTTTTGTCGGTCCTGACGAGTTCATCCCGGTCGCGGAAAGGAACCGCCTTATCCTGCCCATCGGAGAATGGGTGCTGCGCACGGCATTTGCGCAGATGGTTGCCTGGAAGAATGCCGCGCTGCCGATCCACAATTGCTCGGTCAACCTGTCCCCTGTCCAGCTGTCCGAACCCGCGTTGATCAGCGTATTTGACGACATCATTGCGGAAACCGGCGTTGACCCGTCCTTCATGGAGGTAGAGATCACCGAAAGCGCCCTGATGAAACGGGTGGATTCAATCGTGGGCACCCTGAATGCACTGCGGGACAGAGGCATTTCTGTTTCAATCGACGATTTCGGTGCCGGCTATTCGTCGCTGGTTTACCTGAAGCAGCTTCCAATCGACAAATTGAAAATCGACCAGTCCTTTGTCGCCGGGATTGTCATCGATAACGACGATGCCGAGATTGCCCGCACGGTCATTCAACTGGGCAAAAGCATGGGGCTGGAGGTCATCGCCGAAGGTGTCGAAACCTCGGCCCAGTTGAACCTTTTGCGCGACTATGGCTGCGAACAGATCCAAGGATATTATTACAGCCGCGCCCTGCCGGCAGAGGCGTTCTATAGCTGGTACGTCCGGCAGAAAACCAGAAGGGCCATCGCCTTTTCGCTGGACGCTAAAGATTTAGCCGAAACGGAACCATTGCAGATCGTCTGAAGCCAAACCGTTCGTAGAACCGGTGCGCGGCGTCATTGTCCGCATCGCTGTTCAGCGTGACGCGAGCGATTTGCGCCGCACGGCAAGCATCGAGGACACCTGCCATCAGCGCCGCCCCCGTGCCCCGGCCGCGCCTCGCTCGGTCCACCACCAGATCGTCGAGCAGCGCCACGCGCGCGCCCAGCGCGGTGCTGACCGTAAACAGCAGCGTCGCCATGCCGGTGACGCGGCCATCGTCGTCCGCCACGAGGACAAGCCCGGCCGACGGATCGGCGAGGATCTGGCGCAGGCCGGATCGTTGCGCCGATTCGTCCAGGCGAAATTCCGCTTCCTGTTCGAACAATTGGCCGAGAAGACGCGCGAGCGCCGGGATATCGGTTTCGACGGCGGGGCGGATCTGAAGCACGGCACAAACCTCTCTGGCAATTCCTTCGGCAAGCATGAATGATACGTCGCAACGCCGATACGGCGCATCACGCGACAACCGGAACAATGACCGACACGGATTCAGAACGGCCCCCTTCACCAACGAACCTGCTGCGCGACCTGCGCGTTGCGATCGCATTCCTGACCCGGATCCCGGTCGGCGGCGCGGAAGGCGGGCTGGCGGCGGCCAGCTGGGCCTTCCCCGTCGCCGGCCTGCTGGTCGGGCTGGGCGGCGGCATGGCCTACGGACTGGCAATCGCAATCGGCGCGCCCGGCGGGGTTGCGGCACTGCTCGCGCTTGCGGGGACCGCGCTCATCACCGGCGCCCTGCACGAAGACGGGTTGGCCGATACCGCCGACGGGTTCGGCGGCGGAACGACGCCGGAACGCAAACTGGAAATCATGCGCGACAGCCGCAGCGGCGCCTTCGGCGTGCTGGCGCTCGTCTTCAGCGTCGCCCTGCGCGCGACCGCCCTTGCCGCCATTTCCGAACCCGGTGCCGCCGGTGCCGCCCTGATCGCTGCGGCGGCCCTGTCGCGCGGGCTGCTGCCGGGGGTCATGACCGCGCTGCCGCTGGCCAGCCGCTACGGACTGGCGGCGGCGGCC
>JAQCHR010000515.1 GCA_027619655.1 Pseudomonadota bacterium | reverse complement strand
GGTGCGGATCCTGGACCGGCCGCGGCGACGACCGCACATCCCGGAACCGGACGTATTCGCCGTCGAAACTTGCGACCTCATTGGTCCAAAGCTCGCGGATCGCGGCGAGGTATTCGTTGGTCATCGCGCCGCGCTTCTCGAACGGCACATTCAACGCCGCAAATTCCTGTTTCGCCCAGCCGACGCCGATGCCCAGGATGCAGCGCCCGCCGCTCAACTGGTCGATATTCGCAAATGCGCCGGCAATCTCCAGCGGGCTGCGATAGGGCAGTATGATGACCGTGGTGCCGATCAGGATCTTCTTCGTGATCCCCGCCAGCCAGCCCATCGTGGTCAGCGGTTCGTGAAACGGGGCGGGATACCGGGCCTGCACATCGGCGGTCACGGTGACATGGTCGGAGGTCATCAGCATGTGATAGCCCAGCGCTTCGGTAATCTCCGCCCAGCGGCGCAGGTTCGCCGCGTTCGCAGACGGCCCGAAATTGATCAGATTGACACCGACCTTCATGTTTCTTCCCTTCCCTGATAGCGTTCGCCGCAGGAACTGTACCGGACCGGCAGGGGGGAGTCATGGACGCAACAACGGAAAATCTCGTCGACTACGCGATGGGCGTGACCTACGAAAACCTGCCGGCGGCGACCATCGCGGCCTGCCGGCAGCGGCTGCTCGATACGCTGGGCTGCGTCGCCGGGGCCTATGACCACCCGCTGTCGCAGTCTGTGCGGGCGCTGGCCGGGCGCTACACGATGGACACGCCGGCGACGATCCTTGGTTCGAGCCGGCAGACCGCGCCGGAAATGGCCGCCTTCGCCAATGGCGTGATGCTGCGCTTCATGGACCTCAGCGACATGTACCGGCTGAAAAGCGGCGGTCATCCCAGCGATATCATCGCCGCCGTCCTGGCCGCCAGCGAGATCGGCCGGCGCGACGGCAGATCGCTGATCACGGCCATCGCGCTGGGTTACGAGGTCTATTGCAGCTTCTGCGACGGGATCGACATCAATTCGGACGGCTGGGACCAGCCGGTCTACGGCGTTGTCGCGTCCGCCCTCGCCGCGGGCTGGCTGATCGGGCTGGATCGGGAGCAGATGGGCCATGCGGTGGCGCTGGCCATCACCCCCAACATGGCAATGTACCAGACGCGGCAGGGCGAACTGTCCGCCTGGAAGGGCTGCGCCGCCGCCAATGCATCGCGCAACGGCGTCTTCGCCGCCCTGCTGGCGCAATCCGGTGTGACCGGTCCCTTCGAACCCATCGAGGGCAAGGACGGGTTGTGGGATGCGATCGGCAGGTTCGACTGGCCGCTGGTACCGGGCGACGCGCCCGACCGGATCACCCGGACCCATCTGAAGTGCTTCCCGATCTGCTATCACGGGCAGACCGCCGTATGGACGGCGCTGGGGCTGCGCGACCGCGCGCCGGCCGACCGGATCGCGGAAATCCGGATCAACACCTACAACACGGCGAAGCGCGTGATGGGCAATGATCTGAGCCGCTGGGCGCCGGAAACCCATGAAACGGCGGATCACAGCCTGCCCTATGTGGTCGGGCTGGCGTTGCTGGACGGGGAAATCGGCGATGCCTCGTTCCGCCCCGAGCGGCTGTACGATCCGCGGATGAAGGCGCTGATGGCGATGACGACGGTGGACGAGGATAGCGCCCTGACCGCGATCTATCCGGAATCGTCGCCCAGCGACATCGCCGTGCGCCTGACGGATGGCAGCGAAATCCGCCATGCCCTGCGCTATCCCAAGGGCCACGCCCTGGCCCCGATGAGCGACAGCGAGGTCACGGACAAGTTCATCGGGCTGTTCGGCGGTTATCGCAGCCGGGAAGACGCCGGCGTAGTGATCGACCTGGTGGCCCGCCTCGACGACATGGCGGATATCGGGGAATTGTTCGCCGCCTTCGCCCGGGACAACGACGCCTAGAGTGTTTTATAGCCTTCGGTGATAAAGGCCAGGGTTTCCGCCGCGCACCGGTCGGAGTCACTCGCCGCGACATGGTAGGAATCCCCCGGCAGGACGAGCAGCCGGGACCGCGCGATGGTCTGCTGCCATTTGCGTGTCGCCTCGACACTGCCCAGCGCGCTGCCTTCCGTCGTCATGACCAGGGTCGGGCAGGTAATCCTGGGCATGTCGGCGGAAATATCGGACATCGGGATGTTCTGCATGAAGCCAAGCTGGGTCGTCGCCGCCGTCCGCCCCATCTGTTCCGTCCACCAGGTGACGCCATCATCGGGAAACGCATTGCCTAGGCGGCTGCGCATCGTGCGTTCCGCCCAGCGGCCGACCCCGCCCGGTTTCCGGAATTCGGCGATCCAGCCCGGTACATTCGCCGCCGCCTCGGCCCGGTCCGGGCGCGGCGTGCCGACCAGCGTCAGGGTCTGCACCATGTCCGGGCGACGCGCGGCGAAGTGGCGGGCGACCGTGCCGCCAAGCTTCGCGCCGACCAGGTGGAACCGGGCGATATCGAGCGAATCCATCAGGCGGACGTAATCGTCCACGATCACGTCGAGCGTCCAGGGAAACGATTCCGCCATCGGCGTGGACTGGCCAAATCCGCGCATGTCGGGCCGGATGATCCGGAAATGCCGCGCCAGATGCGGCACCCAGCCGAACCAGACGGCGCCGCTTTCCGCATTGCCGTGCAGCATCAGGACCGTTTCCGACGGGCGCCAGGGA
>JAQCHR010000514.1 GCA_027619655.1 Pseudomonadota bacterium | reverse complement strand
GCCATTGTGAACGACCTCATGGAAAAACGCCACTGGTGCTCGCCGAAATCGATCAGCAGGTTGTTGCATCTCTTCCAGAAGCCGCGTGCCAATCCCGGCGCGATACCCGGCGGCCCGGCGATGGCGCGGCGGTAGCGTCCGCCCGCCGAAATCATTCGATCAGACTTAAGGCGCCCGGTTCCCGAAAATATCCCTTGCGGGAACAATGACGGTGCGTTCGTTGCCGGTCCTGCGGGTCAGACCCTTCTTGTCGAAGAATTCCAGCAGATTGATGGTCAGGTTCCGGCCGATGCCGGCCCGCTTGTTGTAATCGCCGGCGGAAAAAAGCCCGTTGGCGGATTCCCTGGCGAGCGCCGCCGCCATTTCCGCCAGTTGCAGCAATGTTTCCGGCAGGTAATAGCGATTATTCGCGACCTGGTGGATCAGCCCGGCCCTGGCGGCGCGGGTCAGGAAGCGTTCGGTGGCGCGGCCATCGCGCGAAATGGCCTCGGCGATTTCCAGCATGCGCGGCGGACGCAACGCGCCTTCCTCCAGCATGGGGCGGACCTGTTCCCAGATCGCCGTGTCCTCGCTGGAAAATACCGCCCGGTGGCCCGGCAGGGTCAGGTAAACGCCGTCGCGGGCGATGCGCTTGCCGTGCAGCAGATCCAGGATCGCCGCGCTGAAAAGGTATTGGCCGGGCTTGCGGGTCAGTGCCCGGCGCAGCCGCGCCTCCTCCGGTCCCGGCTGGTCGGGACGCGTCGCATGCCAGTCGCGCAGCGCCGTCACGATCTCGTCGCGCAGGGCGTCCCAATGGCCGGGCGAAATCCCCGTCTGCTCCGGCGGTGAGCCGACCCGGATCATCCGGACATCCTCCCACAGGGCGGCGGCCTCGTCCGGCGCCAGGTTATAGGTCCGGGTGAAGCGACCGAGGTCGATGCCGTCCACGGCCTGCGCCAGCCGCGCCGCAAGCGCCGCGCCAGGCGCCGCATCGCGTACTGAATGCAGAATTGCCAGCCGCTGCGGCCGCGCCCGTCCACGCGCCGGCGAAAACGGATCGACGATCCGGCCGCCGCCGATGGTGCGCCGCGCGGACTGGTCGCGCAGGATGAAACGGTCGCCCGCCAGCGCCCCGACCGGATTGTCGAGCACGATCTGCACCAGCCCGCTGTCGCCCGGCGCGATCGAGCCGCCCTCCAGGACCGCGACCCGGCCGGTTTCGGCGCTGGCCGCCAGATGGACATGGACCGGAGTCCAGTGCCGCAACGGTTTTTTCTCGGCGTTCAGCAGGCGGATCGAGGCGTCGAGCCGCCGGGTCGGCGCATGGGCTGTTTCCGCCAGCAGCCAGTCGCCGCGCTGGACGGATTCGAGCCCGACGCCGGACCCGGTAATGTTGAGGGCGCAGCGTTCCCCCGCGCGGCCTGCTTGTGCGTCACGGTTCTGCGCGTGGATTCCGCGCACCCGCACGGGCGTGCCTTCCGGCGAAATCAGCAGACGGTCGCCGACCGCGACGTGGCCGGAATAGACCGTGCCGGTAACCACGACGCCCGCGCCGGCGACGGTGAAGGTGCGATCGACAGCGAGGCGGAAATTGCCGCTGTCCGGACGCGCCGCCATGCTGCGCGCGGCGGATTCCAGATGTGCCTGCAGGGCAGGGACGCCGTCGCCGGTCATGGCGGATAGCGGAAAAACCGGGGCATTTTCCAGCGTCGTACCGTCCAGCAGGATTTCGACTTCGGCCCTGGCGTCGTCCAGCCGCGCCGGCGTCACCCGGTCGGTCTTGGTGATGGCGATGGCCCCGGTGCGGACCCCCAGCAGGTCGAGGATCGCGAGGTGTTCCTCGGTCTGCGGCATCAGGCCGTCATCGGCGGCGATGATCAGCAGGGCGAAATCGATCCCGCCGACGCCGGCCAGCATATTGCGGACGAATTTTTCATGGCCCGGCACATCAACAAAGCCGAGCACGGCGCCGTCGTCCAGATGCCGGTAGGCAAAGCCCAGGTCGATGGTCATGCCGCGGCGCTTTTCTTCCGGCAGGCGGTCGGCATCGACGCCGGTCAGCGCCTTCACCAGCAGGGTCTTGCCGTGGTCGATATGGCCGGCGGTGGCGACGATCATGCCGGGGACAGCCGGTCCAGTTGCGCGGTGAACCCCGCCTCGTCGGTCAGGCAGCGCAGGTCGAGGAAGAAGGCGCCGTCCTGCACCCGGCCGATGACCGGAACCGGCAGGTTGCGGAACCCGTCGACGATGACGGCGAGGGCCTTGGCGCTGCCCTTGCCCAGCTGCGTCGGGCGGATCGCCAGCGCGGCGCTGTCCAGCCGATCGACGGGCAGGGATCCGCTGCCGATCTGGCTGCGGCACGGTTCGACGGTAACCGTCGCGATGTTATCCAGCTGCGCCGAAACGGCGGGCAGGACGCGGTTTGCCAAAGCGGTGATGTCACCGGCAGCGCGGCTTAGCAGGCCGATGGCGGGCATGGTTTCGGCCAGCGTGTCGGGATTGCCGTACAGCCGCAACACCGCCTCCAGCGCGGCGATGGTGGTCTTGTCCAGCCGCATGGCGCGCTTCATCGGGTTCTTCTTGATCTTCTCGATCAGGTCGGCGCGGCCTACGATCAGCCCGGCCTGCGGTCCGCCCAGCAGCTTGTCGCCGCTGAAGGTGACGATATCGGTGCCGGCCTCCAGCGTTTCGCGCGGGGTCGGTTCATGCGGCAGGCCG
>JAQCHR010000027.1 GCA_027619655.1 Pseudomonadota bacterium | reverse complement strand
CCCCCAATGAATGCAAAAACTACTTCCGTAACTCAGGGTACGGCTCTACTTGATCGGAATCTGCTTTAGGGATGTTACTTTCTATGATCCAAGAAAGAATGTTGATAGATCGAGAAACCGTATAAGAAATCAGAAAAAATACCGTCATGAAAACATAATTGAATTACGGAAAACAATTTCAAGCTTAAGGAGGGTATCTTTTTCTGAATACTGAGTTTTTCTTTCTCCTCATTCGTCACATTGCCCTTCCTCAGGTCCCTTAGCCCGATACTTCTGTGGTGGTGTACAGCCGTCTTGATGTCGATTGCATCTTCCGAAGATCAGGAAATTTCATTCATTCGCGGGTTACGAACGGCGCTGGGGAAGACTTGCGCCAACCCACTCATATATACAGCGGGCGCCGCATCCTCACCCCGCCACCGCCACCCCCCGCCGCGAGCCCGTGTTGTAGCGGTTGGCGAAATCGGGGGCGAGCTGGCGGCCCTCGCCGTCGCGGCGGTTGACCCAGAGGCGGAGCAGCAGGCGGCGGCGGTCGCGTTCCGGCCAGTCGGTAAAGTTGGAGCGCGCGTGCAGCACCATGTGGTTGTTGAGCAGCTGCAGGTCGCCGGGGCGCATTTCGAAGTCCAGCCGCATGGCGGGGTCGAGGGTCAGGCGGGCGATTTCGTCCACCGCCGCCTTTTCCATGCCCGAAAGCGGCGCGCCCGTCTTTTCCGCCGCCGTCTCGATGGCGCGCTTGTTGTAGCGGCAGGACAGGCGGCCGTCGAAGAAGCTGTAGACCGGCACGCGGTGGCGCGTGACCTCGTTCGCCTTGCCGGTCACGCCCTCGCCGCGCACGTCGTAATGGAAGCCGCGATACAGCAGGTCGATCCATTCCGGATGCTTCGCCAGGATTTCGTTGTAGATCGCCATGCTGCTGGCGATGGTGCTCTGCCCGCCTTCCCTGGCCTGGCGCACGCAGAGCAGGCCCACGATGTCGGAGGAATCATTGTGCGGGTGCAGCTGCGCATTGGTGGTGTAGCCGCGGGCGTTGGCCGCGTTGATATCGACGCCCACGTCTTCCACCCGGCCGATCAGGTCGCCCTTCGCGTTCTGCGAGATCATGTCGCCGAGATGCACCGCGATGCCCCAGTACAGCCGGTACAGCGCCGCCTCGTCATAGCGAGCGACCGGGATGCCGCGCAGCAGCGCGAAGCCGCGGCCGCTTTCCAGTTCGTCCAGCACCCCGGCCAGCGCGGGGCCGAGGGTCGGCAGGGGAAAGGCCTCGCGGGTGAATTCCAGCGGCGCCAGCCCGGCGTGGGTGACGCCATCCAGCGCCGCGTCCAGTTCGGCCAGCTCGGCGGGGCTGAGGTGATGGGCCCAGTCGTCGCGCCCCGCATATTCGGGGCCGCGCAAGGCGGAAGGGTCGGTGATCGGGTCGGTCATCTGGTCGTGCATGGGGGTCTTCCTGACGGGAGGTGCTAAGGGGACGGGCGATGCGCGGGGATATTGCCCCGCCCGGCAAATCCTAACCCACGCTGCCCTACCCTGCAAAAAACGAAATAATGCTGCCGAAGGATCCGGTCAGCAGCGGGGCCAGCACGACCAGAACGTTGCCAAGCTGGCTGCGGAAGGACACGAAGACATGGTCGTGCAGCCAGGCGCGCAGGTCCGCCGATTCCGGCTGGACGGTTGTATCGCCATAGGCCTGGCGCAGGATCCGGCAGGCGGGGATGGCGAAGGTGGCCGCCAGGGTGAGCGTGAACAGCACGCCCCAGAACGTGCTGAGCCCGGCGACATAGCCGGCCATCGCATCGGCGAGGTCCTCGGCATCCGGCCCGAACAGGTTCTTCGGCAGGCTGGCGAACAGGGTGATCGATATCACGCTCGACACCAGCACGGCGCTGAGCGCGTAGACGCCGCGCTGCAGGGCGTTGAGCCGCGCCTCGACGGCGGTGCGCCAGGCGGGATCGCCCGCCGGCGGCAATCCGCCCGCATTGCCATAGGCGAAACCGACGGCCGCCATGCCCGCGAAGGTCGGCACCCAGGCGAGCTAGGTGAAGGTGCTGATATAGCCGTCCTCGAAACAGGCGCCCGGCTTCATCAACCCCGTGGCCAGCCGCGCGCCATCGATGGCGATACAGGTGGCCTTGAACCCCAGCTCGACCAGGACGATGTCGTTGGCCCATCGGGCGAAACCGTAAACCAGCACCAGCGCAAGCGACGCCATCAGCGCCAGGAAGATCGCGGATCGCACCCGTTCCCGCGGCGGCAGGCTTTTCGTCAGCCATATGAAATACCCGACGACCGCAAGGCAGATGACCACATGCATCAGGGCAATCGAATAATAGACCATCAGGTCGCCAAGATGGGTGTAGTTGCGGGACACGGGGTCCCGGTACTGCGCGTCGAATTCGAAACTGAGGAACGCCAGATGCTCGGAGTCGAAATCGAAGACGACCGACAGCAGGACCGTAAAGATAATCAGCGGCAGGAACGGGACGACCGGAATCCACACATCGCCGGGCGGAAAGAGAGGTGACGGTTTGCCTGGCATGCTGAATACCCAATCCACCCGAAGCGGGCTGAAAATACGCGCCCGCAGGCGCCGGTTGCGCCTCCGCGACGACCGCGATTCTATCAAAGGGGCCGGGCCGATGCCATACCGGCGCGCGGGTGGCGGCGATGACGGCTTGCCGCCGGGGGCGGAATGCGGTCCAATCACGGGCCGCCGCCGCGAACAGCGTGCGGGTAATGCAAAACCGACCTGACGACCAGAATAAGAAAAGGACCTGCCATGCCTTCCGAAACAATGTCCCACGACGCCGAAACCGCGCCATCGACCGTCACGGTCACGCCGCTGGCGATCCATATCGGCGCGGAAATCGGCGGCGTCGACCTGTCCCGCCCGCTGGCGCCGGAACAGGTGCGCGATATCCGCGCCGCGCTGGTCAGGTGGAAGGTGGTCTTTTTCCGCGACCAGCCGATGAACCATCGCCAGCATATCGATTTTTCGCGCCAGTTCGGCGCCGTGACGCCCGGCCATGTCGTCTATGGCGGCGACGGCGAATTCCCGGAAATCTATCCGATCACCAAGCATCGCACGGCGAACAATTTCCAGGACCAGGTGCTGCTGCGGCCCTGGACCGGCTGGCATACGGACCTGACGGCGGCGATCAACCCGCCGATGGCGTCGATCCTGCGCGGCGTCGTTGTCCCGCCCTATGGCGGCGACACGCAGTTCACCAGCCTCGTCGCCGCCTATAATGCGCTCTCGCCCGCGATGCGGGGGTTTGTCGACGGGTTGCGCGGCATTCACCGGAACGCGCCGCCGCAGGAAGTGAAGGCGGGCAAGGAATACGAGGAACTGGTGAAGAAACGCACCCTCATCTCCGAGCATCCGCTGGTGCGCGTGCATCCGGAATCGGGCGAGCGGGCGCTCTATGCCGGCCCGATCCACCTGAAATCGATTGCCGGGCTGTCGCCGCGCGAAAGCCAGGTCATGCTGGAGATGCTGTGGGAACACCTGGTCCGGACGGAATTCACCGTGCGCTTCAAGTGGGAGCCCGGCAGCGTCGCCTTCTGGGACAACCGGGCGGCCTGCCACCTGGCGCCGCGCGATATCTTCGATTCCGATTTCGACCGCGAATTCTACCGCACGACGCTGGTCGGCGACGTGCCGGTCGGCGTCGACGGACGGCCGTCAACCTCCATACAGGGCGACCCGATCACCGCCGCCTGACGGGCGCCGGTTAGGGCCGCAGCGCGTCGCGCAGGCAGGTCGCCAGCAGATAACGGTCGAAGGGTTTGTTCAGCAGCACCTGGCCCGCGCCCGCCAGGTCGAGGCGGCTGGCGGATTCGGCCGGGTAGCCGGACATGTAGATAACCCGGAGGGCGGGGTTTTCCGCGCAGGCCTTTTCGGCGAATGCCGGGCCGCTGGTCCCGCCGGGAAGGATCACGTCGACCAGCATCAGGTCGATGGTCTGCCCGCCGGCCAGCACCTGCGCCGCCGCCGCCGCATCCCCGGCGGTGACGGTACGGTATCCGAGCTGCGCCAGCATGCCGGCGGCGAGGTCGCGCACGTCGGGGTCGTCCTCGATCACCAGGATGGTTTCGCCGGCGCCCCTTGGCATATCGCCGGCCGGCGCGGAGGCCGCCTGTGCGCTCGCGACGCCGGCGCGCGGCAGGTAGAGCCGCACCGTCGTGCCCCGGCCGGGGGCGCTGTCGATGACCGCATGCCCGCCCGACTGCTTGGCGAAGCCATAGACCATGGACAGGCCCAGCCCGCTGCCCTGCCCGACCTCCTTGGTGGTGAAGAAGGGTTCGAAGGCCTGGGCGCGGGTGTCATCCGCCATGCCGGCGCCGTTGTCGCGCACGGACAGGACGACATAGTCGCCGGCGGTGACTTCCGGATCCAGCCTGGCGTCGGCTTCCTCCAGCCGCCCGTTGGCGCATTCGATGGTCAGGACGCCGCCGTCGGGCATGGCGTCGCGGGCATTGAGGCAAAGATTCAGCAGCGCGTTTTCCACCTGTCCCGGATCGGCCTTCGCGCCCCACAGTTCCGGCGCATTCACGATCCGCACCTCGATGGTCGCGCCCAGGGTGCGGGTGAGCAGTTCCGCCATGCCCGATGTCAGCGCGCCCAGGTCGATGGCCTGCGGCCGCAGCGGCTGCTGGCGCGCAAAGGCAAGAAGCCGCTGCGTCAGCTCGCCGCCGCGCCGCGCCTCCCGGTAAATCGCCTGGAGCTGCTTGTTCTGCGCGCCCATCTGGTCTTCCAGCAACTGCCCGTTGCCCATGATGACCATGAGCAGGTTGTTGAAGTCATGCGCGACCCCGCCGGTCAACTGGCCGATCGCTTCCATCTTCTGGGCCTGCTGCAGGCTTTTCTCGATTTTCTTCAGTTCCGTGATATCGCGGCCGGCGATTACCTGCGCCCTGATGCTGCCGTCCTCGTCGTATACCGGAAACCGGCTGACGCTGAGCGCGCGCGTGATTCCGTCCGGCAGCGTAAGCGTGTTTTCGAAAAACTGGAGCCCGTTGACCCGGAACGACATGCGGTCCGCTTCCACGAGCCGCTCGGCCTTGTCTTTGGGATAGAAATCGTAGTTGGTCTTGCCGATCGCCTGTTCGCGGTTGGTCCCGTACCACGCCTCGAACACCCGGTTGACGAACAGGTAACGCCCGTCCAGCCCCTTGACGCAGACCAGTTCGGGCATGCCGTCGATCACCGATTGCAGCAGCCTGTCGGTGCTGCGCTGCATTTCGGCGTGCTGGTTCTTGATGGTCCGGTCGGCGCGCCGCACCACCTGGTAGAGCACCAGATAGAGAAAGACCAGCGCGACCAGCAGCGCGATGATGACATGCAGCACGTGAGTGTCGATGTTCTTCAAAAGCGCGGTGAGGTCGGATTCGATCTCGAACACGCCGACGACCTGGCCGGCCTCGTTATACAGCGGGACCATGCTGCAGAGGATTTCCAGCCCGGCAAATTCCGGCCCCATCGCACCGCTCCGGTCGGTCCCGATGCGGCGGGTGCTCACCGTTCCGTTCCGGGCAGCGCGAAAATATTCATCCGTCGGCCCGGTACCGCCGATCGAATCCACATCCGAGGAGACAACGACACGCCCGTCGAAATCCAGGATACTGACCTTCAGCACGGGCAGGTTTTCGATCTGGTCGGCCAGCCCTTCGGAGATCTGCCGCGCCGTCGCCGTGCTGAGCAGCGCCGCGCTGTCGCGACCGTCGATATAATCCGCCAGGGGACCGACCTGGACCCGGACATGGTTGCCGAGGGCCCGCGCCACGATCTCGTTCTGGCGCTCGCCCAGCGCGATCATGTCCTCGACGGACAGGTGCCTGAAGAACAGCATCAGCACCACGACGATGACGATGAAGGCGCCGGCGCTGACCAGCGAAAAATACCGCAGGAGCCTGAACGCCGGCACTATTCACCCCTCGCGGCGGCGCCCGCCCGGCAGCGGCGCCGCATGCGGAATTTCGTGATTGTCGCCATGCCCGTAACGTTCCCCCTGCCCCATTGTTCCGACCATTCCCTAATCCGGTAACCGGATAGGCGCAATGCGGCACAGTTGCATGATTCGCAGAGCGAATCATCCGGCGCAACGCGGCTGCGGCGCGGCCGATTTGATCCCGTCCGGCAATCGGCTATCATCGGCGCACAGGCTGGGTGTTGCGGGCGTTTTCCGCGCGGGTCCCGCCTTTCGGAGGAAAACAGGCATGCATCTGTTCGAACGGCACGCGCCGGCGGATATGGACGCGGCGGCGGCGCAGATCCCGGTGCTCGACCTGGGGCCGTGTTTCGCCGGGGCCGCCGGGGCGCGGGACATGCTGGCGGCGGACATCCGGCGCGCCTGCGCGGATGTGGGATTTTTCTACATCCGCAACCACGGCATCCCGGCAGACGTGATCGCGCGCGCCTTCGACGAATCGAAGCGCTTCCACGCGCTGCCGCTGGCGGCGAAACAGGCGCTGGCGCTGGATGCGGGCAATATCGGCTACCTGGCGATGAACGCCAGCACCCAGGGCCATTCGACGGTGCACAAGGCGACGAAGCCGAACCAGAACGAATCCTATTTCGTCACCCATGAAACCGACCCGTCGCTGCCGAACGCCATGCCGGTGACGCCGAAGCGCGGCCGCAACGCCTGGCCCGGCGGGCTGCCCGGGTTTCGCGAAGGCGTGATGGCGTATTTCGACGCGGTGCATGCGCTGGCGCAGAAGATGCTGCCGGCGTTTTCGGTTTCGCTGGGCATGGATGCGGGCTTCCTGGCGCCAATGTTCACCGAGGGCGGCCATGTGCAGCTGCGTTTCCTGCACTACCCGCCGACGAAGATCGGCGACAATGACTTCGGCACCGGGCCGCATACCGACAACAGCTTCTTCACCATCCTCGCCCGCATGGATGTGCCGGGGCTGCGCATCCGCATGCCGTCGGGCGAATGGATCGTGCCGCCGCTGATCGACGGCACACTGCTGGTGAATATCGGCAATTACGCCAGGCGCATGAGCAATGACCGGTTCCTGTCCACGCCGCACGGAGTGATCGTGGAGGGCGAGGCCGACCGTTATTCCATCGCCTATTTCCACAGCCCGACGTCGACCAACGTGATTTCGGTACTGCCCCCCTTCATCGATGCGGACCACCCGCCGAAATACGAACCCGCGCTGCTAGCCGACCTGATCCAGGAATTCTGGAGCGCCAATTACGCGCACCAGGAAGGGTTTGGCGCGATCACCCCGCGCCACCGCTATGACTGAGGCCGCCTCGTCGGCCGAACTGCCGTCGACCATCGCCTTCATCGGCTACCACGCGGCACAGCGCCCCGACGATATCGCGGTGACCGAGGACGGGCAGGCGATCACCTACGCCGGTTTCTACCGCGATATCGGGCGGATCACGGCGGCGTTGCGGTCGCAGGGGCTGGGTCCGGGCATGGTCGTCGGCATCGAATGCCCGCAATTCTACCGGCACTGGCTGTGCGTGCTGGCGCTGGAGGCGCTGGGCGCGGCCAGCTTCTCCTATGACCCGGACGAAGCCGCCCCGATGGCGGCAGCGCTGGCCGGGGCGGATTGCATCCTGTGTTCGCCGGGCGCCGAACTGCCGCAGGCGCGCCGCGTGCTGGTGATGGATCCAAACTGGTGGGCGTCAGTGGAAGCGACCGCGCCGGAGTCGCCGGTGGAAACCGCGCCGATCCATGGCGATACGCCGATGCGGATCGTCCAGAGTTCCGGCACCACGGGCAGCCTGAAACGCATGGTCCATTCGGGGCGGGTGCGTGCGTTCTCGTTACAGCAATACCAGTTCCGCACCGGGTTCAACCGGCAGTCGCGTTACCTGGTGGCCATGGGGTTCAGGGTCGAGGCGTTCCACGTATACGCCACCGCCTGCATTCGGGCCGGCGGCACCTGCTTCCATGACAACCGGGATACGATAGCAACGGCGCTGGGCCGGCATGCGATCACCCATGTCACCTTCCCGCCGTTTGTGCTCCTGCAGGTGCTGGAGGAAGTCAGGGGCGATTTTGCCAAACCCCCGAACCTGACGATCTTCACCATCGGCGCACCGGTATCCGCAACGGTTCGCGCGCGCGTCCGGCAATTGCTTGCCGGTGAACTTGTCGAAAGCTACGGCACCCAGGAGATCGCGGCGATCTGCACCATGGCCGAAGACGGCGTCGGCATCGTGCTGCCCGGCGTGTGGGTCGAGACGGTGGACGACAACGACCGGCCGGTTTTCAATGCGCCGGGCCGGGTGCGCATCCTGTCCGACGGCAGCGTCGGCGGCTATATCGACAATCCCGGAGCCACGCGGGAGATGTTTCGCGACGGCTGGTTCTATCCCGGCGACCTGGCGGTCATGCAGGACCGGCGACGCCTGCAGCTCGTCGGCCGGGCCGATGACCTGTTCAATATCCAGGGGATCAAGTTTGCGCCCGGGCCATTGGAAGAAAAACTGCGCACCGGCCTGCTCGTGGACGATTTGTGCCTGACGGTGCTACCGGACATCACGGGTGCCAATCGCCTGTGGATCGTGGTCGTCCTACCCGACCCGGAACAGCTCGCCGCCATCCGCGATGCTGTCGTACCGAAACTGCCCGCCGTCTATGGCAAGGTATTCTTCATCGCCGTGCGGCAGATTCCGCGCACGATCACCGGCAAGGTCCGCCGCAAGATGCTCAACGACGCCCTGCTGCAGGCGCAACCGCCCGCCGCGTAACCGAAGGAAAACCCTCGCATGACCGACACGCCGCTGCACGCGCTGAGCATCGCCGAACTGGGCCGCAGTATCCATGACCGCAGCCTGTCGCCGCTGGCGCTGACCGAACACCTGCTGGCGCGGATCGCGGCGCTGAACGGCCCGCTGCATGCCTTCAACCTGGTCACCACCGACCGCGCCCTCGCCGAAGCCGAAGCCGCCGAGGCGCAGCTGAAGGCAGGACAGGCGGTCGGGCCGCTGTACGGCATCCCCTATGCGGTGAAGGATATCTTCGATGTCGGCGGATTGCCGACGACGGCGGGATCCGTGACGCTGGGCGCGAACATCGCGGCGCAGGACTGTACCGTAACGCGAAAATTGCGCGAGGCGGGGATGATCGTGCTGGGCAAGACCATCACGGTGGAATTCGCCAAGGGCATCGCCGGCATCAACCATATCCAGGGCACGCCGCATAACCCCTGGCACGCCGTCCCGCATATTCCCGGCGGCTCCAGCGCGGGGTCGGCGGTCGCGGTCGCATCCGGCATGGCGCCGATGGCGCTGGGCTCCGATACCGGCGGGTCGGTGCGGGCGCCGGCCGCGCTGTGCGGCACGGTCGGGCTGAAAACCACCGTCGGCCGCATCAGCCGACACGGCGTCTTCCCGCTCAGTTGGACACTGGACTCGGTCGGCCCGCTGACCCGTTCGGTCGAGGACGCGGCGCTGGTCTACCAGGCGATGCTGGGCGAGGATCTGCATGACGACAGCACCATCGGCATCGGGACCCATGACGCGATGGCCGGCCTGAAAACCGGCGTGAAGGGGCTGCGCGTCGGCATCCCGCGCGACGTTTTCTTCGACGACCTGGACCCTGACGTTGAAAAGGCCATGGCGGATTGCGCGCAGGTCCTGCGCGACCTTGGCGCCCATGTTGACCACATCGCCTATCCCGAAGCGTTGGAGGCGCAGGCGATCCGCGGCTCGATCAGCAGCGTGGAGGGCAGCGTGATCCACGCGAAGCGGCTCCGCACCGTGGCGGACGCCATGGACCCCATCGTTGCGCAGCGCATGCTGGCGGACCGGGAGCGCCCGGGCACTGAATACGCCGCCGCGCTGCGCCGGATGCATGCGCTGCAGCGCGAACAACTGACCGGCAGCCTGCGCGATGTGGATATTCTGCTGACCCCGACCATCCCCGAACCGGCCCGACCGGTGGCGGATTTCGAGACCTCCTTCGAGGATTATTCCCGCCTGTCAGCCCGGTTCTCCAACAACACCGCCACCGGCAATGTGCTGGGGCTCTGCAGCCTGTCGCTGCCCTGCGGGTTGTCCCGCAAGGGCCTGCCGATGGGGTTGATGCTCTGCGCCAAACCCTTCGCCGAAGACATACTGCTTCGCGCCGGCCATGCCTTCGAGGCGGCGACGGACTGGTCCCGCCAGCCGGATCTGGGCTGGGCGGCGGGCTGAATCAGCCCAGGGTTTACTTGAATCGCCTCCGGCGGTCCCGCTGCCAAGCGGCTCTGATCCACCCTGGAGCACATCAGGTTCAAAGGGAGCGGGGCGGACAGCACCATCATCAATCTTTAGTAAATCTTTACGTGTTCAATTAGCGGTAGAATCATCGCAAGAAGCCAACAGCAAGGGGCCTACGGGATGTTGAAACCGCCTTTACCAAGCGACGAACCCAGCCGAATCAGGGCGCTTCACCGCTACGATGTGCTCTATACGGCGCAGGAAGAAACTTTCGACCGTATCACGCGGATCGCAAGCGTGGTCGCGGGGGCGCCTATTTCACTGGTCAGCCTGATCGATGAAGAGCGTCAGTGGTTCAAGTCTCGCGTGGGGCTGGACGCCAGCGAAACGCCGCGGGATATATCCTTTTGCGGGCACGCCATTCTGGGCAACGCGCCATTGATCGTACCTGACGCCACCAAGGATGATCGCTTCTGCGACAATCCGCTGGTAACCGACGGGCCGGCAATACGCCTGTATGCCGGCATGCCCCTGACCGTCGCGGGCGTTGCAAGGCTGGGAACGCTCTGCGTGATCGACACGGTGCCGCGCCAGTTGAGCGAAGCGCAGGTCGCCGCCCTGAGCGACCTTGCCGCCGTCACCGTTCATGAACTGGAAATGCGCCGGGGCGTCATGACGGATTTCCTGACCGGCGCTTTCAATCGGCCGATGCTGGCGAAAATCAGCAAAATGGAATTGTCCCGCGCCCGGCGTCATCAGGAGTATTTCTCCTTCGCGGTACTGGACCTGGATCACTTCAGGCTGGTGAACGACACGTTCGGGCATGCCGTGGACGATGCTGTCCTCGTGCAGGTTTCAACGATCTGCAAGAAATTGTTGAAACCTGAGGATTCCTTCTTCCGCCTGGGCGGAGAGGAATTCGGCATACTTCTCGCCAACACGGGATTACAGGATGCACTGCCTGTCATGGAGCGCATCCTGCGGGAAATTAAGGAAACGCCTGTTGAAGCCGAGGGACATTCGGTAAAGGTTACGGCGAGCATCGGCCTGACGGAATACTGGCCCGGCGAGGAATCATTCGACGAAATCATACTTCGTGCCGATAATGCCCTCAACGAGGCCAAGGAAGCGGGCCGCAACGTCGTTATTGTCGGGTAATTCGGCGGAAAAACATCCCCCTTTGATGGTGGGCAAGAAAGCGAAGAAAAAAATCAGCCGCAGGAAAAAGACAGAATGGACCGTTCACAGCTTCGCAACATGATTGAGTCCGGCCGGTCGGTAGCACTGGATTGCTATTCGGTCGGCAAGACAATTCCTGCAGGCGACCCTATGGGCAGGCTCTTTCAAAATGACGTTCTGAATAAATCGATCCTGATCAAGCGCTACGAAAAGGCGCTGCCGACGGCGCGCCAGTCGATGATCGTCAATACGCTGGTGTATTTTCCCTATGATTTCGACAACCCCTTTGACGGCGGCGAATCGATTAGCTTCAGCGATGGCCGGTTCTACCGGACGCTGGGGGAGAAGGTTTTAAGCGGCAGGCATACGGACGAGAGCCGCAACCGCATTGACAGGGACATGAATGTCCTCGGTCTGCTCGACTCGATGCACAGCCTCGATCCTTTCCTGTTCAAGAGCAAGGCCGAACAGGCGGAAATTGAATCCGGAATCCATCCGTCCTACTTCGCCATATCCAGCCAGGAATGGGACAAGATCAGGATTCCGATCCGGGAGAAAATCTCCAGGCTGGTCACGATGGCGTTGGGCACCGTCGTGGAAGGGACAGACACCAAGGCGCGCGATCAATACGTGGAGCGGTTCCTGACGAAGATCTGGCAGGCACGGGACGTGGAGGGCATCGAACCCTTCATCAAGGCGATGCAGATTTCCCCCGAGAAGGCGCCCGAGGTGTTCTTTGCCTGGAAAGCCGTCTGTTATTACCAGGTCCAGTTCAGTGAAATGCTCGACAGGCTGAAGACGATGTACCAGTGGGTCGGACATAACCAGCTCTGCTACCCCGTGGATTTTGTCAGGCTGCCGAAGGAACAGCTGGAGAGCATAAAATTGCGGCGCGAACTGCTGCGGCAGAAGATGAAGGAAGGCTATATCGCGGCGAACAAGGTCATCAACGCGTATGAGCTCAGTTACAAGAAATTCGTCGATGAGGACAAGCCGCAACTGTTCATCAAGTTTCTGGGCGATGCCGAAAATTCATACCTTGGCCTTGCGGCGCATGTGTCTGTCGCGACGCATAGTGTCAATCTCTGGAAGTGGTATGTTGCGCAATATGACCCCCGAGCTGCGCCAGATGCAGTTCACAGAGCTTTTCGATGGCCTGACCATGCTGCATGGCGTTGAGATGACAAAGAAGAGAAACTGACGCAGATCCCCTTTACAAAATTGAAGACAATTCACGTGCTTGCTGAACCGCCAGGGGCGGTTCCCGCTTGACGAAACGACCGTATTTATGTATTATTTCCTATTTCAATCGCAGAACAAGAGCGGCCTTCAGCACTGGCCTTGATGGAAAATTGGCAGAGCCCATCGATGCTCATGAATGCCAACCGATGCCAATCAGTCCGAACAGCCCCGCCGGCACGATCCCGCCTGCCAGCACGTCAGGTATCGGCGTCACTATCGGCGGGTTCAGTTTTGGACGACGTTTTTTTTTGGAAGATACAAATAACCGGGAATACTAACAGTTGTTAACCGACGTTCAGCGGGACGAAATATTTTTGCCGCCGTACCGGAAAGCGCAAAATGCCTGTAGAAGCCAATCGATGCCAATGTTCCTGTATTTTTTGCCGGCCGTTTTTGCGTCGCTGCAACGAAAAGCCGATAAAAGCCGATAAATGCCAATGAAAAACATGTTTTTCCGCGCTGAAAACCACGCCGCATGACCGCCCCGATGAAATCGGGCCTGCTGTCCGGCAGCCTGGGCGGGATCGCGCTGATGATTGCCGCCTCGGTGGTGCTGATCTTCCAGCATTCCACCGCCAAGTGGCTGTCGGCGGACCTGTCGGTGCTGGAGATCGTGTTCTTCCGTACCGTCACGGCGCTGCTGTTCTTCCTGCCGTGGATTTTCCGCTCCGGGCTGGAAATCTTCCGCACGCAGCGCATCGGGCTGCACCTGTTCCGCGCGGTGCTGCAGACGCTGTCGGCTTTCGGCTTCTTCATCGCGCTGGCGGTGGCGCCGCTGGCGACCGTGACCGCGCTGCAGTTCACGACGCCGATCTTCGCCGTGCTGATCGGCATCGTCGTGCTGGGCGAGCGGGTGAGTGTGCGGCGCTGGTCGGCGATCATCGCGGGCTTCATCGGCACGGTGGTGATCATCCGGCCGGACGCGGCGACATTCGAATGGGGCACGCTGCTGGTGCTGGGCTCGGCGCTGAGCTGGGCCGGGGCGATCATCATTATCAAGACGCTGGGGCGGACCGATTCCAGCGTGACGATCACCGCCTATATGTACCTGCTGATGACGCCGATCACGCTGCTGGCGGCACTGTTCGACTGGGCCTGGCCGACGCTGGAGCAATATGGCTGGCTGATCGCCATGGGGTTGTCAGGCGCGGGGGCGCATATCCTGATGGCGGAAGCGCTGCGCCGCGCGCCGACCCATGTGGTCTCGCCGTTCGAATTCTTCCGCCTGATCTGGGCGACGCTGATCGGCATCTTCATCTTCGGCGACCCGCCGGACATGTTCGTGTGGACCGGCGGGCTGATCGTGATGGGCTCGGTCAGCTACATCGCCTGGCGCGAACACATCCTGGCGCAGGCGCGGAAGGCGGCATAACCGGGCAAGGCGGCGAAATGCCAATCGATGCCAATGGATGCCAAGCTTATGGCAAATCAGCGCGGGCGCAGCGCCGCCACTTCCTCACGCAGGGCGCGGATTTCGGCGAGGATTTCCGCCCGGTCGCTAAATCCCTGCGCGATCTGCGCCTGTTCGGCGGCGCGCTCGGCCTCGTTTTCCTCCGCGTGCTGTGACTGCATCGCGTCGACCACGATGCCGATGAACAGGTTCAGCACGGTGAAGGTGGTCAGCAGGATGAACGGCACGAAGAACAGCCAGGCAAAGGGGAAGACCTCCATCAGCGGCCGCACCACGCCCATCGACCAGCTTTCCAGCGTCATGATCTGGAACAGGGTGAAAGCCGAGGCGCCAACGCTTCCGAACCATTCGGGAAAGGCGCCGCCGAACAGGTTGGTCGCCATGACGGAGAAGACATAGAAGACCAGCGCCAGCAGCGCGATGATCGACCCCATGCCGGGAGTCGCATGCAGCAGCGCGCCGATTACCCGACGCATCGACGGCACGGTGGAGACCAGCCGTAGCACGCGCAGCACCCGGAGCGCGCGCAGCACCGACAGGCTGCCGGTCGCCGGAACGAGGGCGATGGCGACGATGATGAAATCGAAAATATTCCAGGGGTCGCGGGGAAAACGGGTGCGGTAGACGGCGATCTTGATCGCCAGCTCCAGCACGAAGACCGCCAGAACCACCCGGTCGAGCGTGGTCAGCAGTCCGCCGACCGCGTCCATGACCGTTGGACTTGTTTCCAGCCCCAGCGTGATCGCGTTGATGACGATCAGCGTCGTGATGGCGCGCTGGAAGACGGTGGATTCCACCGCCGCCTGCAGCTTGCCCGTCAATGTCGTTGTGTTGACGCTGTCTGTCACCGGTCGCCGCCCTTCCGCTTACCACCCCTCTGCCCGGGCTGGATATAGGCACAACCCAGCGGCGGCGCAATCCGTTGCGGCGGTTTATGCGATCATTCGGTGCGGCAGTCCGGCGGCGCGACGTTCGACTTCGGGAAGAATGTCGAGGCTGGGCCAGCGCCCGGTTTCGAGGCCCGCCGCATAGCCTTCGGCGAGATGGGCCGACCGCATCGCGGCAGCGGCAGCGGCATGATCATACCGCAGCGCATGGAAGCTGTACCCGCCGTCCGGTTCTACGGTCATGAACCAGGTAGCGGGGCGGCCGTCATTCGCGGGCATGCCGATCACCCCGGCGTTGAGCCACAGCCGCGCGTCCACCTGTCGCGCGAAGGGCAACCCGCAATGCCCCGCGAGCACGACCTCCGCGCCCAGCGCGTCGAATTCGGCGCCGAAGGCATCGTCAGGCTGGCTGGCGAAGAGAAAGCGGTTGATCGCGTCCGGCCCGCCGGCCCAGCCACCATGGATGGCAGCACCTTTCCGGCCATTCAGAACGAAGGTGATTTTGCGCGGCAGGGATGCCATCCAGGCACGGGCATCATCGTCCAGCCGGGCATTGGCATGGGCGAACCATTGCGCGGACAGCAGGTCGCAGGCGGTGCCTTCCTCGAAGCCGCAGCCGCAGTCTTCCGCCCCGGATCCCAGGCTTTCCTCGCAATTGCCCATCACAACCGGGCAGCCCCAGTCGCGGATCAGCGCCACGGTTTCGGCCGGATCGGCGCAATAGGCCACCACATCGCCAGTACACAGGCAGCGTTCCGGCGGAATGCCCCGGCGCGCGGCCTCGGCGATAATCGCTTCCGTCGCATGAAGATTGGAGTAGGGGCCGCCAAAGACGAGCAGCGGGCCGTCGATCCGGCCCAGGTCATCCGATCGCAGCCCGGCGGTCATGGCCTACAGTCCCTGCCGGACACGGGGGAAGACTTCCTCGGCCAGCAGCTGCATGGTCTCCATCGAGCGGGCGACCTCCAGCCCCGGCCAGTGCATGCTCATGACGATGTGGTTCATGCCGACCCGCTTGTTGAACTTGATGATCTGTTCGGCCACGTCGTCCGGCGAGCCGATGAAGAAGCGGTCCTTCAGCAGTTCCTCGAAGGGCTGGCCCAGTTCGTCCTTGGAATCGGACCGCGACCGGCCGAGGCCCCATTCGTGATAGGCCTTGTACTTGGTCATGATCGGGCCTTCGGCGAGGCGATAAGCTTCCTCGCGGGTCGGCGCGCAGAACACCTCGCGGCGCAGCGGGAATTCAGCCGGGAAGGGTTTGCCCTCGGCATCCAGCGCGCGCTTGTAGGTCTCGACCTGGCTTTCCAGCTCCTCCAGCCGGTCGTTCGGGCCGACATACCAGCAACTGCCCATCTTCGCGGCGCGACGGATCACCGCGTCGGCGCTGCCGCCGATCCAGATGGGCGGCATGGGTTTCTGTACCGGCTTGGCGGAACAGCCGGCATCGATCAACTCGAAATGCGAGCCCTTCATGGTCACCGTTTCCTCGGTCCACAGCCGCTTGATCGCGGTCAGGTTTTCCTCGAACCGGCTGGCGCGTTCGGCCTTCGACGTACCGAAGGCAGCCAGCTCAACGTCGCGATAGCCGACGCCGCAGCCGAAGATCAGCTTGCCATTGGTAATGATGTCCAGCGTCCCGAGCTGTTCCGCAACGTCCAGCGGCTT
>JAQCHR010000513.1 GCA_027619655.1 Pseudomonadota bacterium | reverse complement strand
AACACGAGTAGAATCAACACTGTGCCACCAGTCCACAAAATTAAACCGGACAGCAGTGGGCTTGACCCGGACATCAATCGCGACACGGGAAGCGGGTGCGGCGTAAATGGCGCCCTGTTAGCGGGCGTCGCCTGATCCCCCGATCAAGTCGGGGGAAGACAAAAGGGGTCGTTGGGGGAAGACAAAAAGGGTCGTCGCGGGATGACAACAAGGGTCGTCATGGAACGACAGGAAGGGTCGTTGCGGGACGACAGGAAGGGTCGTCGGGGGTCGACAGGAAGGGTCGTCGGGGATCGGCGGGAAGACAGGAAGCGCGGCGGTTGGGGCTGTCAGGCCGGACCGCCGGGGCGATGTTACCGTTGGCGAACGGCCTGTAGTATGAATAACCTGCTCATATGCCATTCCCGAACCTGCTGACACGGTGCCGCCATGAACACGTCCCCTGCCGAACCGCTGCGCATCTACGGCAACCTCTCGCTGGTGGAGATGGCGCCGGTGCTGCTCGCCATCGAGCGCTATTATGACGGCCCGGTCCATCTGGCGCATGGTGGCGTCATGGCGCTGTGAGGGGAGGGGAGCGAACTGGCCAGCCTTGCTTCCTCCGGGCAGGCCGACATCGCGCTCAACACCGAAACCCAGGCGCTGCGCGGCGCGGCACGGCACCCGGACCTGCGCTTCATCTTCACCGTGGGTGAATGCCCCTATCGCATCGTCGCGCGGCGTTCCGCCGGGATCGCGACGCTGGCCGATCTGCGCGGCAAGCGGGTCGGCACGCAGATCGATTCCTCCGCCGATTACTGCCTCGACGCCCTGCTGAACACCGTGGGGCTCGGCCTCGCGGATATCACCCGCGTGCCCTTCATGATGAAGACGGAGAAGCCGCTGACCCTGCTGCCGGAGGCGCTGCAGGCCGGCGAGATCGACGCCGTCGCCATGTGGGAGCCGCAGGTCGCGCGGGCGCAGCGGCTCATCGGCGAGGACGCCGTCGAATTCTACGACCCGGATGTCTATACGGAGAAATTCAGCCTGTGCACGACGCAGGGAAAGCTGGACGACCCGGCGATGCGCGCCCGCATCGTCCCCTTTACCCGCGCCCTGATCGAGGCCTCCCGGCTGCTGAGGGTCGATCCGCAGCCGGGCTGGGAACTTGTCGGGCAGACCTCGGGCATCGACCGCCGCACCATCCGCGACTCATGGGGCTATTACCAGTTCCCGGCCACCCTCGCGGCCGACACGCTGGACCTCTGTACGCGCATCGAACCCTGGATCGCCGCGCTGGCGAAGCGTCCGCCGACCAGCCGCGCGGCGCTGGCACGACTGATGGACGACAGCGTCGTGAAAGAGGCGCGGGCCTGATTTACTCCGCTTCCAGCTTCTTGCGGATGCCCGGCCAGTTGCCGTCCCCTGCGGCGATCAGCTTGTCGACGCCGCCCGCGACCCATTGTTCCTGGACCGACTTCGAATAGTTCAGGTAAAGCTTGCCGTTCACGATCTTCCAGGCTTCGGGATCGATCTTCGCCGTATAGCCCTGGCTGACCGCCCAGGCGCAGTAGCCGCCGAATTGGGGCGCGTATTTTTCCGGCTCGGCGGCAAAGGCGTCGCGGTTGGCGGCGTTCTTGAACTGCCACTGGGCTCCCAACTATTCATGGGTGAAACCGCTATCACCCTCGACCGGCTTGCCGTCGCGGAAATAGGCGACGGTGTCATAGCCGTTGATCGCCTTGCCCCAGGATGTATAGACGAGCTCGCCCGCCCGCAGAGGCGCGCTGAGCACGACGAAAAACGCAAGGAATAGGATGGTTAAGACGGGGTGCATGGTCATCTCCGTTCCGGTCGGCGAACCGCCGGTCGAAGGTGAACCGGCGCGCTCGTGGGCGTGACTTACGGCTATGGAGTGAGGTCATCCCGGGTGGCAGGCACAAATAACAATGCGCTCCCGAATCTTCATATGACTGTGAGGACGCTGTCTGGCCTTGCAGGCGCCGCATTGTGTAGCATTGTGCCGCCGCCACATTCCGCCCGACGCCGGCGCCGGGGGCCGGCTACCGGGAGGGGCTTGCCGCCAATGCGTCGCCTTCCGGCTTCGCCGCCGCCGGTTTCCGCTTCGGGGCGGATTTCTTGCCGGCCTCCTCGCTTTCGGCGGCTGCTTTTTCGGCGGCCATTTTCGCATAGCGCAATTCCCGCAGCTTCGCGTTATGCGCGGCGCTTTTCTGACGGGCCTTGTCGCGCTCGTTCAGCGCTTCCTTGGCCTTTGTCTCGCTTTCGGCGAATAGTCGCTCGGCCTTGGTCTTTACGGTGTTCGCCATGCGGCGGCTCCTCTGTTCCGGTTTGCGCGGCATGTCCTCCGCCGCGACGATCACGTTTCGGGTTGTGTTCCGGCCGCTGCCTCGCGACCGCGGCGGATCGCCAATGGATGTCGTTCCCGGCCGGCGCGTCGCACGTGCTGCCGGTTGGGCCTGCTGCGGCGCAGAAGTACTATGTGAAGGGCAAAAAAACAGACGTATATTACATAGATTTTTATTTATCTATATTGACGAAATATATGGTGTTGATTTGGTGGCGTTTCAATAAATATTTATAATTATTCCGATCTATCCGGTACGGTCCGAAAGGCAGGGCCTGCCGCAGCCGCGCCGGACCCGGTTCGCGACCACCTCTGCAGTATGGTCGCAAAATTGCCCCATTGCCGCCGCATTTTCCCGCCCGAACCGCTGT
>JAQCHR010000512.1 GCA_027619655.1 Pseudomonadota bacterium | reverse complement strand
AAGACGCGCCAACGTCTGAACACGAGTAGAATCAACACTGTGCCACCAGTCCACAAAATTAAACCGGACAGCAGTGGATCAAGTCCGGACATGACATTCTACATCAATAAGCCAGCTGTGTTCACATATCAGCCATACATGCCGGAACAGAATGGCGCCCCTTGCGAGGCAATAGAAAACCTAACCCCGCTCCAGCACCACGTTGTTCCAGCCGTCGAGGCGGGCGGTCCAGCCGGGGCGGATGACGATGGTGGTGTCGTATTCCTCGACGATCAGCGGGCCCGGCAGCGGCGTTTCGCCCAGCGCCGAGCGCGGCAGCACCGGCGTGTCGCGCCAACCGTGATCCGGCCCGAAATAGGCCTCACGGCGGCTGGCTTCCGGCACCTTTTCCAGGACGCGGTGGGCGCGGTCGGGGACGCGCGGGAATTCATCAAGGCCGCGTCCCACCGCCTTGAGCGAGACGATCTGCAATACCTCCCTGTCGGAACGGTAGCCGAAGGTGTGCTCGTGCTGGCTCGCGAAATGCTCCGCGAAAGCGGCGAGACCCTCTGCCGCCACCGGGATGCGCTCGAAGGGCACGGTCAGCGAGGAATTCTGGCCGACATACTTGACCTCCGCCGACAGGGCGATCGTCTTGCGGTCCGGCCCCCTGAACCCGTCCGCCTCCAGCAGCCCGGCGGCCTCGTCGGACAGGCTTTGCAGTGCCGCGTTCAGTTCTTCCAGCTTCAGGCTGTCCAGGCGGCGGTAGAAGGCGCGCACCGGCTGGTGCTCCATGTCGGCAAACAGCAGCCCCAGCGCGCAGAACAGCCCCGCCACCGGCGGCACGACGATGCGGCCGATGCGCAGCGATTCCGCGAGGTCGCAGACATGCACGCCGCCATTGCCGCCGAAGCCGACAAGGGTAAAATCGGCGGGGTCGAGCCCCCGTTCCGACGACACGGCGGACAGCGCGCGCATCATGGTGGCGTTGGCGATGAGATGGATGCCGTAGGCGAGCCCGGTACGGTCCTGCTTCACCCGCGCGGCGAGCGCGTCCATCTGCGCTTCCGCCTTCGCCCGGTTCACCTTCAATTCGCCGCCGACCAGGTATTCCTGGTTCAGGTAGCCGAGCAGGAGGTTGGCGTCGGTCACGGTCGGGTCGGTGCCGCCCATATCGTAGCAGACCGGTCCCGGCGCCGCCCCGGCGCTGCGCGGTCCCACCTGCACCGCGCCACCGGCATCGACCCAGGCGATGGACCCGCCCCCGGCGCCGACCTCGGCGATATCGATGGTCGGCACCTGCACCACATAGCCGCCGCCGCGGATCATGCGGTGGCCCAGCGCCGCGCCGCCGCCGACCTCGGTTTCCGGCGACAGGCCGAAGCGCCCGCCCTCGATGATCGCCGCCTTGGCGGTCGTGCCGCCCATGTCGAAGACCAGCATGTTGTCGGTGCCGATACGCGTGCCCATGCGCTGCGCCCCGACCACGCCGGCGGCGGGGCCGGATTCGATGATATAGACCGGGTCGCGCGCCGCGCCCTTCGCCGGCAGTACGCCGCCATTGGACTGCATGATGTTGAGCGGCACGGCGATGCCCAGATCCGCCAGCCGGCGCTGCAGCGACGCGACATAGCGTTCGATCACCGGGCGGATATAGGCATTCACCACGACCGTGCTGGTGCGTTCGTATTCCTGCACCTGGGGCACCAGTTCGGTGGAGATCGTCACGGGAATGCCCGGCGCGTTCTGCCGCAGGATCGCCGCCGCCCGCTCCTCGTGTTCCGGGTTGGCGTAGGCGTTGATGAAGCACACGGCGATGGCGTCGACCCCCAGTGCGACGCAGCGTTTTCCTACTTCGGCGCAGGCGGCCTCGTCCAGCGGGATATGCACGGCGCCGGAGGCCAGCATGCGTTCCGGCACCTCCAGCCGCAGGCGCCGCTCGACCAGCGGTTCCGGCTTGCGGAAGTCGAGGTCGTAGAGCCGCGGCGAGCGGAAGCGCCCGATTTCCAGCACGTCGCGGAAGCCCTTCGTCGTCACCAGCGCGACGGTCACGCCCTTGCGTTCGATGATAGCGTTGGTCGCAACCGTGGTGCCATGTCCGACCTCGCGGATTTCCGACGCCGCAATGCCGGTTTCCGCCAGCAGCGCCGCCGTGCCCTCCTGGATGGCGCGGCTGTAATCGTCGGGCGTGGAGAGAATCTTCTTGCTGTACAGCGCACCGTCATCGCCGAGCAGCACGATATCGGTAAAGGTGCCGCCGATATCAACGCCGAGCCGGAAAGCGCCGCTCATGCCGGTGCCCCGTCGCGGCGCAGCGACTTCGTAGCGGGCTCGTCCACGGCGAGGGTCGCCGGATCAAGGACCACGCCGTAGGCATCGCGGGCATGGGTCAGTGTGATCTTCTCCTGCCGTACGTCTTCGGCCACCGCTGCCGGATCGCGGGCGAAGGGATTGCCATGACCGCCGGCGCCGGGCATCTCCGACCGGAAGATTTCGTCGCGGCGCATGCGGCGCACGAACTTGCTCGGCGCCTCGGAACGATTGCCCTCGCGATCAACATAGAAGGATTTGCCCAGCGCGCCGGACCCGCCGCCCTGCAGCCCCCAGCACGGATGCTTGTGGCGGTCGGACCGCTGCTGCACGGTTACCTCTTCGGCCAGGAACCGGTACTGCCGCGACAGGCCAAGCGCGCCGCGATGCTTTCCGGCCCCGCCCGTATCCGGCAGGAAGCCGTATT
>JAQCHR010000511.1 GCA_027619655.1 Pseudomonadota bacterium | reverse complement strand
GATATCCCGCGCCTGCCAGATTTTCTCCAGAAACCGCTCGACGTAGTCTCCTGCCGCGCGGCATGATCCTCAACGCTCAGACTGTCCACCGGGGTCCCGATACTGTCGAGCGCCTTGGTGACAAGTTTCAGTATTTTCTCGTGAATAGGAAACTGGATTTCCTGCCATTCCTCTTCTGTAATCGCGAAATAGGCGTCATGAATTGCTTTTTCTGCGCCGCACTGTTCCGCCTTGCTGCGGAACATGAATGGGTCAAGACTATGCATTGAATTCAACAGGCCAAGGACCCTGCCATCCCGGCCCAGATTATCGATTATTTCCTGCGACGGGCTACCGTTTGAAATCTTGTCGCCAAGCAGTTTCAGAAACGGTTTCCCGCTAAAGACCAGCGACTCGCCCCCGTCGTAGACGTTGTCCAAATCATATGGGAAATAAACAACGGTGCTGACCTTGACCGGTTTCTGCAAATCGCCATGCGTTTTCATGACGGAGGAACTGAAGATCCGCGACGCTGTCGGCGCCGGCTGCGCCGCTTCATAACGCTTGAGAATCACGGCTTTGTTCAATATTGCCGTGCGGAACAAGGGGCCGATGGGATCATCGCTGGAAATTGTCCTACCGATCGCATTGCAATCCAGCGCCGTCGCCCGGCCTGAGTCGATCAAAGTGCGTATTTCGGACCGCTCCATCCATATTCTCCGCGCCGTAATCGCAATAGGATCAACGGTCAGCATCTTGCAGGCATGACACCCGTCAGCATGCGGGACTATCGACGACAGCTGTTAATACGCCCTTACGCGGGTTGATTAATTATTTCCTAAATTAAGGATACAGAGGTCCTTCGCCTTTCGCTTTGAAATCACAACTTTTTCTAAAACCACCCACCTAAATCAGATTCAGAACGGCCTCTGCAAATTCCGCCGGCGCTTCCTGCGGCACGTTATGGCCGACCCTTGGAATTTCCCGCCGTTCGTAGGCGCCGGTAAAGTGGCGCCTGTGGGCGATGGATTCTGCAGATGGATGCACGCCGTCTCCGCTCCCATGCAGAGAAATCGCCGGTACCGTGATTGCCGGCTGCGTGGCAAGCCGCGCCTCAATTGCATCATAGGCAGGGTCCCCTGACGCGTAGCCGTAGCGATGCCGGTAGGACTGGATGACGACATCAACGAAATCGGGATTGTCGAAGGACGGGGCCGACGCGTTATAGATTCCGTCGTCGAATGCCCAGTTTGGCGACCACAAGCGCCAGAGCAACTGGCAGAATGCGCGCCGGTTTGCCGTCAGTCCGGCCCGCCCGCGCGCCGTATGGAAATAATGCTGGTACCAGTAGCGGTGTTCCTGTTCGGGCGCCACCGGGTTTACCGAACCGGCAATGTTCTGGATATTGTAGCCGCAGCAGGTCACCAGCCCCCGCACCCGCTCCGGCCAAAGGGCGGCAACGATACAGGCTGCGCGTCCGCCCCAGTCATACCCGGCGACAATCGCCTGCGGAATTTCCAGCACGTCGAGAAGCTGCAGCAGGTCATGACCCAGCGCGCCCTGCTGCCCTGACCGGATCGTGTCGGCCGACAGAAACCGCGTTGGCCCGTAACCGCGCAGATAGGGCACGATGGCGCGACAGCCCGCCGCCGAAATACGCGCCGCCACGTCGTCGTAACAGTGTGGGTCATAGGGAAAGCCATGCATCAGCAGGACCGGAACGCCATCCGCCGGACCGGAATCCGTATACGCGATTTCCAGAACATCCGTTGTGACGCGTTTCAGCTGTGTATCGGTCATTCCCGCACTCCATGAAAAAGGGCCGCTGCGATACCATACGCAGCGGCCCTGATTTGCTCTACCGGTTAAACGACCGGCGACATGCCACCATCGACATTGATGGCGCAGCCCGTGATGTACGAACCTTCCTCTGAGCACAGGAACGTCGCGATATTGGCGAATTCCTCGGCCCGACCCAGGCGGCCAAGCGGAATGCCGATCTCTTTGGCACGACCGTCCTGATATTCCTGATAGGTCATGTTCCGGTCCGTCGCGTTGTAGCGGTTGAGCTGCTGATCGCTTTCAATGGTGCCGACCAGAAGGCCATTGACCAGCACGTTGTGCGGCGCGCCTTCCTTCGACAGGACCTTAGTCAGCGCCATGCCCGTGGCGCGGGATACCGCCGTCGGCGCGCCGCCGGCCTGCGGCGCCTTGGCACCAAGGTTCAGCACATTGATGATCCGGCCCCATTTCCGCTCCATCATCCCGGGCAGCACCCGGCGGCAGGTGCGGATCGCGCCGAATACCTTGAGGTCAAAATCCGACTGCCACTGCTCGTCGGTGATATCGAGAAAGTTTGCGCGGAATGACGCGCCGGCGTTATTGACCAGCACATCGACCGGCCCGAGCTGCGATTCAACGGAACCGATCAGGCTGTTGATGCTGTCGGCGCTGTAGATATCGGCGGTAATCGCCGCGACCTTGCCCGGCCCGGCGGCTTCCACCTCGGCTTTTGTCTGCGCCAGCACGTCTTCGCGGCGACCGCAGATCGCGACATGCGCCCCGGCTTCGGCAAAGCGCAGCGCCATCGCGCGGCCCAGCCCCCTGCTGCTGCCGGTTACCAGCGCCACGCGCCCATCCATATGACATTTCATGCGTCTTCTCCCTCCAGTAAATTATTATTCGGATTGATTCGAACGAGTTCCAGCCCTGTATAACCCAACCCGGCAGCGCCTAAAA
>JAQCHR010000026.1 GCA_027619655.1 Pseudomonadota bacterium | reverse complement strand
CCAATGAATGCAAAAACTACTTCCGTAACTCAGGGTACGGCTCTACTTGATCGGAATCTGCTTTAGTTTCCGGAATCTTTCGCAGAAGTTGGCACCATCCTTTCGAACGCGGCTTCCATGCGCCGGGCAAATCCCGGTGCGTCGCAAAGCGGCGAATGCGCCGCCAGGTCCCTGAGCCCGCGGCGCAGCGTCGCCAGCGCCTGGATATCCTTGGCATGGCGGATAGCTGCTTCGACATAGGCACCGGTGTTCCCGGCGATCCAGTCGCACAGGCCCGTATGGGTCAGCAGGCTGGCGCCGACCCGCGCGGCATGGCGGTTTCCCTGCAAGGTGACTGTCGGAACGCCCATCCAGAGCGCCTCGCAGGTCGTGGTCGTGCCGTTATAGGGAAAAGGGTCCAAAGCGATATCGACGTCCGCATAGGCTCCCAGATGTTCAGCAGTCGATGCCACCGTATCGCGCAGTATGACCCGTTCGGCGGAAACGCCGTGGCTGACGAACGCGCCAATGAAGCGGTCCCGGGTCGCCGTGTCGGCGAAGGAACGCGCCTTCAGCATCAGGCGGGCCGTTGGTATGCGGCGCAGGATCTTCGCCCAGGTTTCAATCACCGCCGGGGTAACCTTGCGGAGATTGTTGAATGACCCGAAGGTGACATGTCCTTTTGACAGGGCGGGCAAGGGCGCGACATCGGGCGCGTCGGCCGGCGGTGCGTAGCACAGGAAACCAGCCTCAAGCCGGATCAGGGCTTCGCGCCACAGCGGCTCCGCGCCGGGCGGATCGGCAATCGCATCGGTGATGCGGTAGTCGATGGCGCTCATCCCGGTGGTGTTCGGATACCCCAGCCAGGTTGCCTGCACGGGTGCGGGCCTGCGCTGGAAGACCAGCAGGCGGTTCCCGGCGGTATGGCCGGACAGGTCCACCAGGATATCGATTTCGTCGGCACGAATTTGCTTCGCAAGCTGCGCGTCGTCGATTCCCGCGACCCATCGCCAGTGGTCGCTGCTGGCGCGCAGCCGTGCCGTCGTGTCGTCGGCGTTTTCCAGATTGGCGTAACAGAACACCTCGAACCGGTTCCGGTTTCGTTGGGTGAGAAGCGGTTCGAAAAAAAATAGGCGACCGAGTGCCGGCGGAAATCGCTGGACACATAACCGATCCGCAGGCGGCGGGATTTGGGGCGCCGCGCAATGGCCGGTAAGGCAGCGACAGGTGCCGCATGCTGCTCCGCCCAGGCTCGATGTGCCTGAAACAACGTATCCGGGCTGCCGTCCCGGTAATTCCTGAACAGCAGCAGGTTTGAATGGGCGCGGTTGTCGCCGGGGCTGCGATTGAAGGCCTGAATGAACCGGTCCTCTGCTTCGTCGATACGGCCCTGGTCGAGCAGCACACTGGCGAGATTGTCATAGGCTTCAGTGAGGGACGGGTTGAGGGCAATGGCTTTCAGCAGGGCCGCCTCGCTGCCCGCCAGGTTTCCCCGGCTGTGCCGCAGGGCGCCGAGATAGCGTTGCAGCCCGGGGTTATCCGGCTGCCGGCCGAGGGCCTGTTCGATGGTCGCTTCCGCGGCGGCAAGGGATCCATTTCGGTGCTGGGCGACAGCAAGGTTGAACAGGGCATCGGCGAAATCCGGCTGCAGGTGCAGCGCTTTGCGGAAGTTTTCTTCGGCTTCCGCCGGTTGCCCGGTGCCAAGCAGAACCCGGCCAAGATTGCAGAAGGCCTGGGCATAGCGGGGACTGGTCTCCGTTGCCCGCCGATACGCCGACAGGGCGGCATCCGGCCGGCCCATGGCTTCCAGCGCCGCGCCGAGGTTGTTTTCGGCTTCCGCGAAATCCGGTTCCCGGGCAATGGCGTCCTCGAACGCGGCACATGCCGCTTCATGCCGGTCCAGCGCCAAGAGGATCAATCCGTGCAGGTTGTGACAATCCGCCAGTTCCGGCTTGAGCGAAAGCGCCCGGGAAACGTGCTGCAGCGCCGCTGGCATGTGGCCCTGCTGGTAGGCGATGACCGCCAGAAAATAAAGCGCGCTGGTATTGTTTGGATCGATGTTCAGGGCGTCCTGGAACCGCGCCACCGCCGTCTCAGCCTGCCCCGCTTCGAAGGCTGCGAAAGCGGCCTGCAGCGACACGGCGGGGTCGGGTTTGCTCTTGTCCGTCATCGATGCTGCTCCCCGTGCGAGGGGCGCGTGGATTCCACCGCGCCGGTGCCGTAGAATACGCCGAGCGCCGCCCGGCGGCATCGGTGTCTGAACGGCAGGACAGGACTCATTAATGGCTCCGCAAATTCCGGATAACGTATCGGCGGATTCCACAATGCCGGATCTGGCCGGGCGGGTCGCGTCGATAGATTATTGGTACCACAAGATCGACCTGCCGGGCGGCATTACGACACCGGGATGGGCGCCGATCGATCCTGCCGCCTACCGTGTCCCGGCCGATATGACAGGGCTTCGGGTGCTTGATGTCGGCGCCTGGGACGGATACTGGACATTCGAGGCGCTGAAGCGCGGCGCGCGCGAGGTCGTCGCGATTGATGACTTTTCCGATTTTCTGGGCAAGCTGGATGAACGGCAACGCCCTGGCTGGGCAAGTTTCGATATCTGCCGCGATGCCCTCGGCTATGACGAAGCGCGCTGTTCGCGGCAGGAAATGAGCGTCTATGACGTGGCGGAAGGTGCGTTGGGACGCTTCGATGTCGTGTTCTGTTTTGGCCTGTTGTATCATCTGCGCTATCCGCTGCTGGCGCTGGATTGCCTCGCGGCGGTATGCGATCAGGCGATTTTCGTCGAATCGGCAATCCTGGACGATTACAGCCCCTATCGCGGTGGCATCGGGCAGGGTTATCCCGACGGCCAGATGGTGATGGAGTTTTACCCGGACAGTCAGTATGGCCATAACCAGACCAACTACTGGGTGCCGACCCTGCATTGCCTGGGGCATATGGTGCGCAGCGCCGGATTCGCCAATGTCGATGGCGGAAAACTGGTCGAGAAGCCCGAGGCGCTGGCCTATTGTCGCGGGATTGTCGCCGGCTATCGGGAGGGCAAGGCATTACAAATAGAAGAGGGGAGCGCATGAAACCGAAGATTGGCCTGTTGCTGGGCGACCGGAACGGGATCGGCCCGGAGATCGCGGCAAAACTGCTGGCGCAGCCGGAAAGCCTCGCCGCTGCCGATGTCATCGTCATCGCGGACCGTGGCGTCTATGAAGCAGGGCAGGCGGCGGCGGGTGTGACGCTTCCCGACAGCCTGGAGTTCCGCCCGCTGGAATCACCGGCCAATGAAACCCGTATCGGTACCGCGACGGCATCCGCCGGGCAGGAAGTGCTCGACGGGCTGCTGCAGGCCGGACGTATGGCGCTGGCCGGTGAAATCGGCGGCGTCGTATTCGCGCCGCTGAACAAGCAGGCGATGCACATGGCTGGCCTCGAATTCGAGGACGAGATGCAGTTCCTCAAGAACAGGCTGAATTTTACCGGCGCGGTCGGTGAATTGAATGTGCTGGGCAGGCTGTCGACATCGCGGGTCACCAGCCATATCGCGATCCGCGATGTCGCCGACCATATTACCGGTCCGGCGATTGAGGCGGCCATTGCCCTGCTAGCCCGCAGCCTGCGCGACGCGGGGTTTGAAAACCCGCGCCTGGCGGTCGCAGCGCTGAATCCGCATGCGGGCGATGGCGGCAATTTCGGACGCGAGGAAATCGACGTGATCGGTCCGGCGGTAAAGAATGCAATTGCGGCCGGCGTGAACGCCGAGGGACCCTATCCCGCTGATACGATCTTCGTCCGCGCCAGGGAAGGCGCCTATGACGGGGTGGTGACCATGTATCACGACCAGGGCCAGATCGCGATGAAGATGATGGGGTTCGGCAGCGGCATCACGGTGCTGGGCGGGTTGCCGATATCGGTGACAACCCCCGCCCATGGCACGGCCTATGACATTGCGGGGCAGGGGAAAGCCAATTTTGCCGCCCTTGCCGAAGCGTGGAGCACCTGCGCGCGTATGGCGGCGAACTGACCAGGACAACGGAGTAAGTCATTCATGAAAGTCGTTATCACCGGCGGCGCCGGGTTCATCGGCCGCAAACTGGCGGCGAAACTGCTGGAAAAGAACTCGCTGGATCTCGGTGGCGGCAGGTCGGGGGCGGTCGACAAGGTCACCGTATTTGATATGGGCGAACCGGACCCGCCCTTTCCGCCCGACCCGCGCCTTGAGGTGATGACCGGCGATGTCAGCGATATCGAAACGATCCGCAGGCTGATCACGCCCGATGTCGATGCGGTATTCCATCTGGCCGCCGTGGTCAGTTCCGGCGCGGAAGCGGATTTCGACCTGGGCATGCGGGTCAATCTGGGCGGGACGCGGGCGGTGCTCGATGTCTGCCGGGAACTCGGCACCGTGCCCCGGGTCTGTTTCGCCAGCTCCGTCGCGGTGTTCGGCGGCAATGTGCCGGATGTGATCCGGGACGATACCCACCTGACGCCGCAGACGTCCTATGGCGCGCAGAAGGCGATGGGCGAGCTGATGATCAACGATTACAGCCGCAAGGGCTTTATCGATGGTCGCGCGCTGCGCCTGCCAACCGTCGTGGTGCGGCCGGGCAAGCCGAACAAGGCCGCATCGACCTTCGCCAGCTCGATCATTCGCGAACCGCTGCAGGGCGATACGGCGATCTGCCCGGTCGACCCGGCGCAGGCGATGTGGCTGTTGTCGCCGCGACGCGTTGTCGATGCCTTCATCCGGGCGGCCGAATTGCCCGCGGAGGCCTGGGGACCCAGCCGGTCGGTGTCGATTCCGGGCATCACGCATACGGTCCGGGAAATGGTCGATGCGCTGGCCGCGGTTGCCGGAAAGAAGGTGACGGAACGCATCAGATGGCAACCCGATCCGGCGATCCAGAAAATCGTATCCGGCTGGCCGATGCATTTTGCCGCCGAGCGCGGCAAGGCGCTGGGCTTCGGTGCGGACAGTTCGATGGAGGAAATCGTTCGCGCCTTTATCGAGGACGAACTGGACGGTACCTTTGCCGGTTGATGGAGCGGCCGCCGAACCCCGGCGGCCGACGACACTGGAGGACATGGGGCAGCGGATGGCGCGGATGCGCAGCACCGAAGGGTTGCGCCGGGCGCAGGCCTTCCGGCCGCGTCCCGATGACGTCATCATCGCCACCTATCCGAAGTCCGGTACGACCTGGATGCAGCAGATCGTGCACGGGTTACGGACTGGCGGATCGATGGATTTCGACGAGATTACGGCCGTCGTGCCCTGGATCGAAATGGCTTACGACCTGGGACAGGATATCGATGCGGAACAGGCGGCGCTGCCGCGCGCCTTCAAGTCGCATTTGAACGGAAATGACGTCCAGAAAGGGTGCCGCTATATCGTCGTGATTCGCGATCCGCGCGACGTTGCGGTTTCCTCCTACCGGTTCCTGGAAGGCTGGTTTTTCGAAACCGGCAGTATCGCCCTCGACCCCTTCCTCCGCGACCGATTCCTGGCGGGCAGTCGCAGCGGCCGATATTGGCCGCATCTTGTCTCCTGGTGGCCGCGGCGGCATGAACCGGAAACGCTTTTGCTCAGCTATGAGGATATGAAGGACGACCTGCCCGGGGAGGTAAGACGCGTCGCCGGTTTTCTTGGCATGGCCGGCCGCGAGGACGCCATCGAGATTGCCACGCGCCAGGCCGGAATCGATTTCATGCGCGCCCACGGCCGTCAGTTCGATGACCACCTTATCCATGAAAGGCGGAACGCCGTTTGTGCCCTGCCGCCGGGCACCACGACCAGCAAGGTGCGGGACGGTCGGGCCGGCGGTCATCATCAGATTCTGACACCTGAATTGCACGAATTGCTGGACGATGTCTGGCGCCGGGAAGTGACGCCGGTGCTGGGCTTTGACGATTACGCCGAATTGCGCGCGGCCCTGGCGGCGGAACAGGCCTGGTCCAGCGCTGTTTAGGTGTTCCGTTCGCGACCGTATTCGGTGGTGGCGTAAATCAAAAATTCCCCAAACAGAATATGCCCAAAAACAAGTATGTCTGCGTCATATTTGGCCAATATTAATTTTCATGCTGCAATAATGTGTAATGTAATACTAATGGTTTTTGAATATATATCGAAAAATTTAGACTGAATTGTTATTTTATACTTCGAATTGTCGGGACTGACTTGACATCACGAATGAAAATATTATGTCTTTTCGGAAATCCTCTATGGAATCATTTTTTGCGATACCGTCTGTCGCGGAAAGGCCATGAAAGCGCGATATGTGTGGCATTTGCGGACACGTCACCTTCGATGGTGCGCCGGCCGATACGGACGCGCTGGGCCGGATGGTCGAACGACTGGCGCCCCGTGGCCCGGATGCCAGCGGGATCCACGCCCAGGGTCGGGTTGCCTTCGGACACCGGCGGCTGAAAATTATCGACCTGTCCAATCATGGGCAGCAGCCGATGGTCGATTCCGAACTCGGCCTGACGCTCGTCTTCAACGGCTGCATCTATAATTACCGTGAACTGAAAGCCGAACTGGAAGGCAAGGGCTACAGGTTCTTTTCCACCAGTGACACGGAAGTCATCCTCAAGGCCTATCACGCCTGGGGGCAGGACTGCGTTCAGCGGCTGCAGGGCATGTTTGCCTTTGCCGTACATGAACGGGACAGCGGACGGGTGGTCCTCGCGCGCGACCGGCTGGGCATCAAGCCGTTATACTATTCGCAACGGGCGGACGGCATTCTGTTCGCATCCTCGCTGCCAGCGATCCTGGCAGCCGGTGGCATCGATACGGCAATCGATCCGGTCGCCTTGCATCATTACATGAGCTTCCTGCGGTTGTGCCGCCGCCTTTCACGATTCTCAAAGGCGTTCGCAAGCTGCCGCCGGCCACTGTCGCCGTCTTCGAGCCGGATGGCCGACGCAGCGATACGGTTTATTGGCGTTTCGACCTGGTGCAGGACGCCAGCGACCTGGCGCTGAGCGCCGGGGATTGGGAGGAACGGGTTCTCGATGCGCTGCGGCTGGCCCTGAAACGGCGCATGGTCGCCGATGTACCGGTCGGGGTGCTGCTGTCCGGCGGGGTGGATTCCAGCCTGATTGTCGGGCTGCTGGCGGAAGCCGGACAGTCCGGCTTCAAGACCTTCTCCATCGGCTTCGAGGAAGCGGGTGGCGAGAAAGGCGACGAATTCCAGTATTCGGACCTGATCGCGAACCATTTCGGCACCGACCATAACCAGTTGTTCATCCCCTCCACAAACCTGCTCGAAACCCTGCCGCGGACATTCGCGGCAATGTCCGAGCCCATGGTCAGCTATGACAATGTCAGGTTTTTCCTGCTGTCGCAGGAGGTCGCGAAGCATGTGAAGGTCATGCAGAGCGGACAGGGCGCCGACGAGGTTTTCGGCGGCTATCACTGGTATCCGCCGTTGATGGACAGCAATGACCCGGTAGCGGACTACGCAAAGGTGTTTTTCGACCGCGACCATGAGGAGTTTTGCCGCGCTGTTGGCGACGCGCATGTCGATGGCGACCACAGCCTGCAATTCGTTTCCGAACAGTTCGCGGCACCCGGCGCCGACCGTCCAGCGGAAAAAGCCTTGCGGCTGGACACGACCATCATGCTGGCGGACGATCCGGTAAAACGCGTCGACAACATGACCATGGCCTGGGGACTGGAAGCCCGGGTACCGTTCCTGGATCATGAACTGGTGGAACTGTCGGGCCGTATTCCGGCCGAGATGAAAATCATGGGCGGCGGCAAGACGGTGCTGAAGAACGCTGCCCGCCGGGTCATCCCGTCAGAAGTCATCGACCGGCCGAAGGGCTATTTCCCGGTCCCCGCGCTGAAATATATCGAAGGCCCGTATCTGGAATACGTTCGGGCGGCGCTGACGGGGCCGACGGCGCTGCAGCGGGGATTGTTCAAACCTGAATATATTGACGAACTGCTTGGCGACCCCAAGGGGCATATCACGCCGTTGCGCGGCTCGAAGCTCTGGCAGGTCGCTGTCCTGGAACTGTGGTTGCAGACTCATGATATCTGAACAGAATACCGAAAGCGGTTCGCCCACGACGGGCGATCCGATGGACCCCAACCAGATGACGTCGCTGAAGCACTGGGGTGTCGCCCCCAAGGGCGCGCATGTCGATGCGATGCGTGCCAATGCTTTCGTCGATTGCGGCTGGGGGCGCCTGATATTCGGACAGACATTCGACGATCCCGCGATACTTGTGCGCGAACTGTCCCAGGAAAAGAACGGGCAGCGCGATGTCGCCCTGTATTCCCGGGACTCGAACGTCGTCATTTCATTGGCGCCGCAGCAGATGTTCATTGACCCGTCGCTGACCTTCCGGTTGCCGCTGAAGCCTTACGGGCAGAAACCGGCTGCCAGTGTGCCGGTGGATATCCGGCCCGCCTATGGCGCGGGCGACGAGGATAATATCAACCGTATTTACAAGTCGCACGGTATGGTGCCGGTATATCCGGGCTTCCTGGCCGATCATGCGGATGACAACTATCTGATCCTGTTGGTTGCCGTGGATCGGGCCACGGGAAAAATTGTCGGGACGGTGACCGGGGTCGATCATCGCCGCGCTATTGAAGACCCCGACAACGGCAGCAGCCTTTGGGCGCTTGCCGTCGATTCGCAATGTCCGGTGCCCGGTGTCGGCATGTATCTGGTGCATGCGTTGGCCAGTGCGTTCAAGGAGCGCGGTAGGGCCTTTATGGACCTGTCCGTCATGCATGATAACGGCACGGCTATCGCCCTGTACCGGCAGATGGGTTTTGAGCAGGTGCCGGTCTACTGCATCAAGAACAAGAACACGATCAATGAACCGCTCTTCGTGGGGCCCGAACAGGAAGAATCCCTGAATATCTACGCGAAAATCATCGTCGATGCCGCGCGGCGGCGGGGTATTTTCGTTGAGGTTCAGGACGCCGAGAACGGCTTTTTCCGGCTTTCCCTGGGTGGCAAGTCGATTTCGTGCCGGGAGTCGCTGAGCGATTTTACGTCTGCGGTCGCCATGAGCCGCTGCGACGACTAGACGGTTACGCGCAAACTGCTCGCCAATGGCGGGATCAGGGTTCCCGCCCAGGCCATAGTCGAGACAGAAGAAGATGTTCGGGCCTTTCTGGAGGAGCATCCCAGAGTGGTCGTCAAGCCGGCACGGGGTGAACAGGGAAACGGAATTTCAATCGATTTGCAGAACGTCGACGAAATATCGGAGGCGATGGCGCGCGCCCGGCAGGTCAATGACAAGGTGCTGCTGGAGGAATATGTCGAAGGCGAAGATCTGCGTATCATCGTCATCGACGGACGGGTCGTTGCCGCCGCCGTGCGCCGTCCGCCGGTGATCCAGGGGGATGGCAAGCATACTGTAAAGGAACTGATCTGCAAGCAGAGCCGTCGCCGTCAGGCGGCGACGGGCGGGGAAAGCACGATCCCCCTTGATGACGAAACAATGCGGACATTGCGAGAAACCGGGCACGAACTGGACGATGTCCTGGATTCGGGCACGCATGTGACGGTCCGCAAGACCGCAAACCTTCATACCGGGGGAACGATTCACGATGTGACGGACCACGTGAATCCGCGCCTGGTATCCGCGGCTGTCGCGGGCGCGCGCATCCTCGACATGCCGGTTGTTGGTTTCGATTTCCTGGTGCCGGACGTCAAGGCGCCCGAGTACCGTGTTATCGAAGCCAATGAGCGGCCGGGGCTGGCCAATCACGAACCGCAACCCGTCGCCGAGCGTTTCATCGACTACCTTTTTCCGCAGACCCGTTCGCGCGATCTCGGCCGCCATTTAGCAGAGCAGGGACCCTCCGCATGAAAAATCCATCCATCGACACCGATTATATCAGGGACGTGCTGGGGCGACTTCTGGCGATCCGCAGTCCTTCCGGCAAGACGGATACGATCGTTCGGCACACCTGCCAGGAACTCGACGAGCTGGATATTCCCTATGAGCTGACACGGCGTGGCGCAATCCGGGCCTATCTCTCGGGTGAGCAGAAGCATCCCCGGCGCGCCGTCGTCGCGCATCTGGATACGCTTGGCGCAATGGTCAAGCAGCTCAAGCATAATGGCCGGTTGGCCTGCGTCCCTATCGGTTACTGGTCAGCGCGTTTCGCCGAAGGCGCTCGCGTGACGATCTTTACCGAGGAGGGACAGGAATTCCGCGGCACGGTCCTGCCGCTCAAGGCATCGGGGCATACCTATAACGAGGAAATCGATACCCAGCCGGTCAAATGGGACAATGTCGAAATCCGCGTGGATGAACCATGCTCGAACCTGGATCACCTCTGGGACCTGGGCTTCCGGGTCGGCGATTTCATCGCCATCGATACGGGTACCGAATTCCTCGACAACGGCTTCGTCAATTCGCGCTATCTGGACGACAAGGCGGGCGTCGCCTGCATGCTGGCAGCGGCGAAGGCGTTATGCGATGCGGGGCGTGTGCCGGCGCTGGACAGCAACCTGCTGTTCACGATTTCCGAAGAAGTCGGTGTTGGCGCGTCCCATGTGCTGCATGGCGACATCGCGGAAATGGTCGCCGTGGACAACGGTACCGTTGCGCCGAACCAGAATACCTGCGAATTCGGCGTCACCATCGCGATGAAGGATTCCAGCGGACCGTTCGACCGCCACCTGACGCAGCACCTGATCGACCTGTGCAAGCGCGACCAGCTCGAATTCAGCCGGGACATCTTCAATTATTACCGCTCGGATGCCGCCGCGGCGCTGGAGGCGGGCAACGATATCCGGACCGCGCTGGTCTGTTTTGGCCTGGATGCCTCGCACGGCTATGAGCGCATCCACATGCGTTCCCTGAACAATGTGGCGCAACTTCTCTCCGGCTATCTGCTGTCGCCGCCGCTGTTTGCCCGGGACGAAACCGTCATCGGCGCCGAAAAGGACTTCCCGCTGATCCGGACGAACAACGAGCAGCAGACCCGGCGCTAACCCGAGCGGGCCTGCTATCGGTTCTTGACCGGCGCGCCCCCGGCCTCGGAATTCACGAACGTGCCGCCCTGATATATTTCCGTCGGGTCGCCATCCGCCTTGGGGGCTTCGGCGGCGAGCACGGCTTCTGCGAAATCCTCGCTGCGGTCCTGCGGTTTGTAGCCATAGCGCAGGGCATTTGAATTATCCCACCAGGCCTTCTTGTTGTCCGACATGCCGTAGAAGATTTCGTAATGGATATCCGGATGATCCAGACCGATAGAAACAAGCTGCGCCAGATCGCGCGGGCTGATCCAGATGGCGAGTCGCCGTTTGTCCGCGGGTTCCATCGCGACATTGCCGATGCGGATACAGGTTATTTCCATCCCGTATTTGTCGGCATACAGTGCGCCCATGGCTTCTCCGAAGGCCTTGGAAGCGCCGTAGCGGCTATCGGGACGCGGCACGACCGCATGACCGATGACCTGATCGCGGCGGTAAAACCCGACGGCGTGGTTCGAACTGGCAAAGACGACGCGTTTGACGCCGGTCTGGCGAGCCGCCTCATACAGGTTGCGGAGGCCGATAATATTGGCGTTCAGGATCGTTTCCCAGTCGGCCTCATTGGCCTGGCCGCCGAGGTGGAAGATTCCATCAACCCCGTCGGTCGCCGCCTTGACGGCTTCCAGATAGGTCAGGTCCGCAGGCACGAAGGTTTCATTTTTACCCAGATCGTTTATGGCGACCCGGTCTGACAGGCGGAGCGTATATTTGCCGGCAAATTCCTTGCGCAGAAAGGTGCCTATCCCGCCGGCGGCGCCGGTCATCAGAATGGTTTTCATCTCTGTGTCTCCCTAAAGGACGCCGCGGCCGGCGAGATTGCGCATCAGTGCCGACGCGCCGAATACCCAGGGGGCGGCCTTTTCGCATGTGGTGACGCGGTTGGTCAGCGCACCCAGTTTGGGGCTGGAAATGGTGACGATGTCGCCGACCTTGTGGGTAAAGCCTTCGCCTTTCGCCCCGCGGTCCTTGGTTGGCGCGAAGGCGGTGCCGGTGAACAGGGCCGCCCCGTCCGGGTATTGATGGTATGCGCCCAGGGTCTGTCCGGCGAGGTCGCCGATATCGCGGCTGATCCGCTGCATTGAACTTTCACCGTCCAGGACGAACTGGTCGTCGCCGGTAACCCGCATGGAAAGTAAGGCGTTGCGGATATCGTTCAGCCCGAAGGATTCATCGATCAGGCGAATGAACGGTCCGACCGAACAGGAGGCGTTATTGTCCTTCGCCTTGCCCAGCAAAAGGGCGCTGCGTCCCTCGAAGTCCCGCAGGTTGACGTCGTTGCCCAGTGTGGCGCCAATGATTTTCCCGCTGGCGCCGAGGATCAGGACGATTTCCGGTTCCGGATTGTTCCAGCTTGAACCCGGATGGATGCCGACTTCCGCACCGGTGCCGACGGCGGACATTGGCTGGCTCTTGGTGAATACCTCTGCATCCGGACCGATCCCGACCTCGAGGTATTGCGACCACATATCGCGATCCTGCAGCGCCTTTTTCAGGTCGGCGGCTTCCGGCGACCCGGGAACGACGGCGGCGAGATTGTCGCCGATGGCGTCCATGATAACGCGGCGAATTTCCTCCGCTGCCGCCGGATCGCCGGCGGCGCGTTCCTCGATCACCCGTTCCAGCATCGAGCCGACAAAGGTAACTCCCGCCGCCTTCAGCGCCGAAAGATCGACCGGGGCCAGCAGCCAGGGACGGGACGGATCGCGGGCATCCACTGCGCTGTTGGCGATGACCGGCCCGACCGGGCCCAGATCGTCGCCAATTGCATGCCGGGCATAGGTCGCCGGATCGTCGGCATTGATCAGGTCGGTCATTGTCGGGGCGGCGGCGGTGATGTCGAACAGCTTGCCGTCGCGCAGGGTGACGATGGACGGACCGTTGACATCCGGCCGCCAGATGCGGCCGACAAGCGTGGCGGTTTCCGCATCTGTCGGCAGGGTTGTCCGGGCTTCGAGAGAAATTTCCATTAAGGCGCTCCTGATCTGGCAGGGAAGGGTGCTTGCGGCACGCCGCCGTTACATCGTCCGTCCGTTGGTCGTGATGTTCTGGCGGATTTCTTCGGCGAATTCGATTTCCGAATCGTCTTCCGGTTCATAGCCGATGACTTTCCGGGCATTGGTGATGCTCCAGAACCCGCGCGTGTTGTTGGACACGCCGTAGAATATCTGGAACGGGATTCCGTCTTCGTTGCGGATATCCCCGGCCTCTATCGACTTGGTATAAAGCTGCCGCATGTCGCGTTCGCTGATATAAGCGCCGAGGTCGCGCTTGTAGGTCACCTGGTCGCCATCGAAATCGGCGGCGCGGATCGGGCGCGGGGCACCGACGCGGACCTGCACGTTCTCAACGACATGGCCGAACCGGCCGGTCGCGAACATGAATCCCAGATGCTCGTATGTCGCCTTGGCCCAGCCGTAGAAATTGTCGGAGCGCGGATAGGTGTCCGGGCCGACCGTATCCAACTGCCCGTTATGCAGTTTGCTCTCGTACCAGTCGGCGGCGTGGTTCGAGGAGGTGATGACGACGCGGCGGATGTTTTCCTCCACCGCCAGCCGCAGCACATTGAAAGCCATATCGACGCTTTTCCGCTCCACGAAATAGCCTTCGACCGGTTCGGGGCCGGGCCTTTCCTTTTTCCACTGTCCCGGCGCGCTGGTCTTGATGCCGGGTGTCTTCGCCCGCACGTTATGGACAATCGTATCGATCCCGCGGAAGTGCTGGCGGTACTTGTCGACATCCGTGTCGCCGATATCGGCTTCGATGATGTCATTGGCATGCTGGCTGGGACGCGTATCCAGCAGGGTAAGGTCGTACAGGTCGCGGAACGTCGGCAGCAACTGCCGTGTGATTTCGCCGGAAGCGCCGGTAATCAGTACGCGTCGTTTCGCCATTTGTTTTTCCTCCCAGTCGTTGGCACTTCCGGCAGTGCTCCGGGGTCGTGGCCCGGCGCCCGCAATCAGGCCTTGCACCGCGCGAAAATGAAGGCGCCACTATATGGCGGGGCGCCTATTGGCGGTAGCCGTTTTAGCGTTCAGGCGGGTTACTACCAGTCCGGCGGCGTCCATTGCGTGTCGGGGTCGAGCGGGAAGACCGGCCTTGGAAAACCGGTCCAGTCGAAATTCGACAGGGTCGGCGAACTCAGGCCAGGGGCATCGCATTCTATGACCCGCTCAGGCGGGAAATACGGCAGGAATCCGGCACGGAAATGACCCCGCGACTTGACCGTGACACTGCGCGCCTCGGCCACGTTCACCCCGAAACTTTCGAAGAAATTCGGGTCGATGCATTGCTCGCGGATCGATGCGACGACAACCGTGACGCTGCCGACCTGCAGCACCGCGGTGGGGCCGAGGTCGAGTTGCAGATTGGCGAATGTGCCGGGATCCGCGCCGATGAATTTTCCATCCGACAGGTTCAGCACGGTTGCCTGTTGGCGATATTCGTTTGAATGGGCATCGGCTTCGTTGCGGTTGAAAAGCGCCTCGAAGTTTTTCCCGACGCCCAGCGCATGGGCTTCCGCCGCCAGCGGCGGATCGTTCATGACTCCCAGGATGGCGCCTTTGGCACCGGCCGCGACCAGCGCCTCCAGCAGCCAGGTGGTATTGCCCCGCCCGCCGCCACCGGGATTGTCCGCGACATCGGCAATGATGACGGATGGCAATGCAGGGTCGGCGCCGCAGGCCACCGCCCGCGCAACGCAATCTTCCAGCGGCGTCAAGTGCGGAACGAAATAATCGTGCTGCGCCCATATGCCTTCCGCCAGTTTGCGGCAAATGGCGCGGGCCCGTTGCAGGTTGCCGCGCGTGGTCACCAGGAACGCCATACCGTTGTAGGGCGTATCGCCATAGGTAAAGCCGCCAAGAATGGACACGTTCATGATTTCGTCGTCGATAAATGTCTGCCCCCTGTCGATGGCCGCGCCATAGGGACCGACGGCCGTGCGCTGGCAGACCTGTGGCGCCACCAGCGGCAGGCGGATGAAAGCGGTTTGCGGTCTCAGTCCGGTCAACAGCTCCCGCATGGCGCCAGCGGCTTCCGCGCCGCGTTCATACTGGTCCACATGCGGATTCGTCCGGTAGGCAATCAGCATATCCGTGGCGGCAACCATCTCGTCCGATACATTGCCGTGCAGGTCGAGGGTCGAGATGACCGGTATGTCCGGGCCGACGATAGCGCGGGCCATGGCGAACATGGCGCCGTCCGGATCGGGTATTTCTGTGGTTACGGCGGCGCCGTGCTGGCCGAAATAGACCCCGTCCAGCGGCATGGCCGCTTCGAGTCCGCGCTTCATTTCGTCGTAGAGTTCCATGTAGAAATCATGGGCGATCGGTCCGGCCGCGCCAATATCGGCGACGACGATGGGGACGGAGGTCCAGGGGCCGCTCCGGTTCATCGCATCGATGAACCCCGTCATCGTGCCGCCCATGCGGGAATGTTCCTTCGCCGCATCGGTCATGATGTCATCGCCGGATAGCAGGACTTTTTCGGCAAAGTCCTTCCTGCCGACGGGCGGCGCAAAGCGGTTGCTTTCCAGGTGCAGCGCCAGCAGCGCGATGCGCTTGCCCGGCCCGGTTTCCGGTGGCTCCGTCATGAAATGCCCTTCTCGCGTCCTGGTTCGTCAGATGTCTGGCGCAGGCGGCAATGCGCGCTGCGCCGGCCAGTCAATCGCAAGATACGCCGCGCCGCAAGGCGAAGCGGTGCAATTACGACGGCAAAATCTAAAAGAGGGAAGGGATCGTCGCGGTATCAGACGGAAATGTCGAGCAGCGAACCACGCGGCGCGGACGGGTCGAATTCCGCTTCGGAATCGCTTTGCGCTGCCGCCGGAATCGTCGATTCCCGGCGGGGTTCGTTTGTATCACGCCGTTCGTTCGAGTTTCCTCCTCGAACAAGTATTTCTGGACGGAAGCCGCAGGCATTTATATGTGGCCGACCATCACCAATGATTCCGGTTATACCGTCTATATCGACAGCATCGCGGGTAGCCTGCACTACACCGGAATCCGGGACTGGAAAAAGATCATTCTCGAAGATCTGAAGAAAGAACTTGGCGCCACGTTATCGCAGGCTGGCGAGTGCCTGAATTCCGTTAGTCAGGGTTATTTGACAGTTCGGTCGGGTCAGGCGACTGCGTTTCCGGAACTAATTAAATCATAAAGCAAATCGGGGTTAATCGGAATCACTCAGGTGATTCCGATTAACCCGTGAATCTGCTCTAGGATCAAGGATCTTCGTCGGACGTTTTCAACGTCTGGTACGATATTCCGTGGTTTCCGCTGCCCATCACAATTTCGGGTGCGGATGAAAACGTAACACTTGTTATTATAAGTCTTGCTTATTATAAGCCTCACACCTATTTTAACGGGCATGTCCAGTCAATCTGTAGAACACCTTTTCGGCTTCATGCTGAACGACATCTCACGCCTGATGCGCACCCAGTTTGACAACCGGGCGCGCGACCTGGGGCTGACCCGGTCGCAATGGCGGGTCATGGTGTTTCTGGCGCGCAGCGAGGGCGTGAACCAGAGCGGCCTGGCGGAAATGATCGAAGTCGATCGCATGACGATCGGGCGTCTGATCGATCGTCTCGAAGCGTCAGGATGGGTCGAGCGCCGGCCCGACGCCAGTGACCGGCGGGTCCACAGGCTGTACCTGACCCGGGCGGCACGGCCCCTGCTGGACAAGATGATCGTGCTGGCCAATGACGTGCAGGAAGCGGCGCTGGAAGGGCTATCCACCGCTGACCGCAAGAAACTCGGTGAGCTATTGTCGGCTATTATGAATAATGTTTCGGCGCGGCAGGCGGCGAATGACGCCGAACTGTCCGACGGACCGCGCGCGGCGCGTTTAGGAGGTTCCGGTGACTGATAGCGAGACAAAAGAAAAAAAA
>JAQCHR010000025.1 GCA_027619655.1 Pseudomonadota bacterium | reverse complement strand
CCCGCCGTTGTCGCTGTTTCATGGTTTCTTGCTCCTGCTTCGTTGTCGCCCCTATCTGGCCTGTCCCGAAGCGGAATGCAAATCAATCATCCGGTGCCAAGCCCTTTCGGAACCGGTCCTGGTTCGCGACATAGAATGCGACCGTCTCCGCGATCATCGCGGTATCGGCCTCCGTCGTCTGCCGGATTACCCGGCCCGGCGTGCCCATGACGACCGAATTGTCGGGGATTTCCTTGCCGTCGGGAATAAGTGCGCGAGCGCCGATAACGCAATTCCGACCCACCTTGACGCCGTTCAGGACCACCGCGCCGATGCCGACCAGCGACCCTTCGCCAATCGTGCAGCCATGCAGGATCGCCCCGTGGCCGATCGTCACGTTCCGGCCGACAATCGTCGGCTGGCCCGGATCCGTGTGCAGGATGCAACCATCCTGCACATTGGAATTTTCGCCAACGGTAATCGCCTCGTTATCGCCGCGCAGAACGGCGTTCCACCACACGCTGGCATTTTTCGCCAGATGCACCTTGCCGATCACTGCGGCGCTGGGGGCGATGAAATAATCCTCACCGCTGACCCGAACGCCATCCAGAGCGTATTTCACGAAGCCTGCGCGCCTAGCCGAAGGTCGCACCGGCCGCGAGGCCGCTGCTGGCAATGAATTCCTTCGCCGTGATTTTCTTGTCGCCTTCCGGCCGCACACGCTGCACCAGGATCGAACCACCCTGCGCCGCCACGGTAATGCCGTCATCCCCGACGGACAGGACCTCGCCCGGCTTGCCACCGCTTGCAGTGCCCATCCGGCTGTCGAAGATCTGCAATTCCTTGCCGCCATGGGTCGTCCAGGCGCCCGGCTGCGGGTTGGTGCCGCGGATCAGGTTGTAGACCTCGGCCACCGGCTTGTTCCAGTCGATCTTGCCATCGTCCTTGCGGCACCAGCTTTCATAGGTCTGCTTTGATTCGTCCTGCACGATCCGCGGCGCCTTGCCTGCCGCCACGAGATCGACCCCTTCGAGCATCGCATCGACGCCCATCGGGAACAGCTTGTTGAAATAGACGCTGCCCAGCGTGTCATCCGGGCCGATTTCGACTTCCTTCTGCAGCACGATCGGGCCGGTATCCAGCCCGTTATCAGGCCAGAAAATGCTGAGCCCGGTTTTCTTCGATCCCATGATAATCGGCCAGTTGATCGAACTCGGCCCCCGATGCAGCGGCAGCAGGGACGGATGATACTGGATCGTGCCATGGGTCGGAATGTTCAGGAACTCTTCCGGCACGAACTTGGTGACATAGGCCATGACGCCGATATCAGGCTTCAGCGCCTTGCATTCCGCCCAGACCGCCGGTTCCTTGAACGAAGCCGGCTGGTAGACCGGCAGGTTGTGTTCCAGCGCCAGCGTCTTGATCGGGTCCGCCGGCCGGCCATCCTTGTCCGGCGCACAATAAACGGCAATGACGTTATCGCCACGCTCCAGCAGCGCCTTCAGCACGGCTTCACCAAAGGCCTGCTGGCCATGTACAACAATCCGCATTTCGATCCCTCCCTTATTATTCTTCCCGCAGACGCCTAGACTGCGCCCGCTTCCCGTACCGCCGCAATAGCTCCGACGTCCAGGCCCAGTTCGCGCAGCACTTCATCCGTATGTTCACCCAGCAGCGGCGACCGCGTCACGTCCGATGGCGATGCCGACAGCTTGATCGGGTTACCGACAGACAGATATGTCCCCCGCTCCGGATGGTCAACTTCGACAATCGTTCCGGTCTTGCGCAGCGACGGTTCTTCCGCCAGTTCCTTCATGGAAAGGATCGGGCCGCAGGGTACGTTCAGCGGGTTCAGGATATCCATGACCTCGAACTTGTTCTTGGTCATGGTCCATTTCTCGATTTCCGCGAACATGGTCTCCAGTTTCGGCAGACGGGCCTTCGGCGTGTTCCATTCCGGATCCTCCAGCCAGTCCGCGTGACCGATTTCCTTCGCCAGCCCGGCAAAGGCCGCCGCCTGGGCGATCACGTAGATATAGGCGTCGGGGTCGGTTTCCCAGCCCTTGCACTTCACGATCCAGCCCGGCTGCCCGCCGCCGGACGCATTGCCGGCGCGCGGCGTCGCCTCGCCGAATTCGCCGTTCGGATATTGCGGGTATTCCGTCAGCGGCCCATGCGCCAGCCGCTGCTGGTCGCGCAGCTTGACCCTGCACAGGTTCAGCACGCCGTCCTGCATCGCGCATTCAACCCGCTGCCCCTCGCCCGAATGGGTGCGGTGGAACAGCGCCGTAACAATACCGAGCGCCAGATGCAGCCCGGTGCCGGAATCGCCGATCTGCGCGCCGGTGACCAGCGGCACTTCGCCGATCATGCCGGTCGTCGAGGCGGAGCCGCCGGTACATTGCGCGACGTTTTCGTAGACCTTGCAGTCCTCGTACTTGCCGGGACCGAATCCCTTGATCGAGGCATAGATCATGCGCGGGTTCAGTTCGTGGATCCGTTCCCATGAAAAGCCCATGCGGTCCATGGCGCCCGGCGCGAAATTTTCGACCAGCACATCGCAATGCCGGATCAGCTTCTCGAAGATCTCCTTGCCCGAATCGAGCTTGGTGTTCAGCGTCATGCCGCGCTTGTTGTGGTTCAGCATGGTGAAATACAGGCTGTCGACATTGGGGATGTCCTGCAGTTGCCCCCGCGTCGCGTCGCCCACCCCGGGGCGCTCCACCTTGATGACATCCGCCCCGAACCAGGCCAGAAGCTGGGTACAGGTCGGCCCCGACTGCACATGGGTCATGTCGAGGATCTTGACCCCTTCAAGAGCTTTGCTCATTGCATCATTCCTGTTCTTACGAGTTGAAATAAAGACGTGCGGCTATTTGCGGGCCACGACGCGTTGCGGATTGAGATTTCCGATCCGGCCGCTTTCGGTCCCGGCCGAGGGATCAATGACCGCATTCACCAGGGTCGGCTTGCCGGAATCCATGGCCGCGTTCACGGCCTGGCTCAGTTCATCCGGCGCGGTCGCGGTGACTCCAACGCCGCCGAAACCCGCCATCATCATGTCGTAGCGGGCGTCCTTGACGAAGACTGTCGTCGACACGTCCTCGCCGCCGGACGGATTGACCCCGGTGCCCTGATAGATGCCGCCATTGTTGAAAACAACGACGCAGACCGGCAGGTTGTAACGGCAGATCGTTTCAATCTCCATTCCGGAAAAGCCGAAGGCGCTGTCGCCTTCAACCGCCAGCACGGGCTTGCCGGTTTCCACGGCCGCGGCGATCGCCATGCCCATACCGACACCCATGACCCCCCAGGTGCCGACATCCAGCCGCTTGCGGGGCTGGTACATGTCGATAATGCTGCGGGCGAAATCGAGCGTATTGGCGCCTTCATTGACCAGAATGGCATCGGGGCGTTCCCTGATAATTGTCCGCAGTGCGCCAAGGGCGCCCTGGTAATCCATCGGGACGTTGTTGTTCTGCAGCCGCGGCGCCATGCGGGCGACGTTGGTTTCGACCTTCTCGCGAACCTCGCCCGTCCATTGTGCCGGCGGGACCGTCCAGTCCTTGCCCATCGCGTCCAGCAGCGCCTGCACGCAGGATCCGATATCGCCGACCAGCGGGGCCGCGATCTCAACGTTGCTGTCCATTTCCTTCGGCTCGATATCCACCTGGATGAACTTCTTGGGCGCATCGCCCCAGGTCTTGCCCTTGCCGTGCGACAGCAGCCAGTTGAGTCTTGCCCCGATCAGCATCACCACGTCGCTTTCCTTCAGCGCCAGCGACCGCGCCGCACCGGCGGATTGCGGATGGGTATCCGGCAGCAACCCCTTGGCCATGCTCATCGGCAGATAGGGAATGCCGCTCTTTTCAACGAATTCACGGATCGCGTCATCGGCCTGGGCATAGGCCGCGCCTTTCCCCAGAATGATCAGCGGCCGCTGCGCGCCTTTCAATACGTCGAGCGCGCGCTTGACCGATTCCGGCGCGGGCAGCTGGCGCGGCGCCGCATCGATCACCTTGACCAGTGACTTCGCACCGGCGTCGGCATCCATGACCTGGGCCAGCAGTTTTGCCGGAAAGTCGAGATAGACCCCGCCGGGACGGCCGGACACAGCGGCGCGGATCGCGCGCGCGATGCCGATGCCGATGTCTTCGACATTCAGGACCCGGTAGGCGGCCTTGCAGAGCGGCTTTGCGATGGCCAGCTGGTCCATTTCCTCGTAATCGCCCTGCTGCAGGTCGACAATCTCGCGTTCCGACGAGCCGCTGATCAGGATCATCGGGAAACAGTTGGTCGTGGCATGCGCCAGCGCCGTCAGCCCGTTGAGAAAGCCCGGTGCGGAAACGGTCATGCAGACGCCGGGCTTTTTGGTCAGGTAACCGGCGATTGCCGCCGCGTAGCCGGCATTCTGTTCATGCCGGAACGACAGGACCCGCATGCCCGCCCCCTGCATGTAGCGCCCCAGATCGGTGATCGGAATCCCCGGGACATTATAGATCGTGTTGATATCGTTCAGCTGGAGCGCGTCGATGACCAGATTGAAGCCATCCGTCAGCGTCGCCTCTTCCTCGATTTCCTGCGCCATGTTTACCTCCCCTGCGTCCTGGGCCGGACGCGAATTTTCACGTCTCAATCCAGATAGTGCACATTCTTTTCGACATGCGCGGCAAGGTCGAGCGTATGCTGCCGCGCCAGTTTCTCCGCGAGTTCCGTATCGCGCTGTTCCAGCGCTTCGATGATATTCATGTGGTCGATGATCGAGCGGCTGGCCCGGTCGTTTTCGGCAATCGTCTTCGCCCGGATCGCCCGCATGTGGATGAACAGGTTGTTCGCCGTTTCAATCAGCAGGTCGCAATGGCTCATCTTCAGCAGGGTCTGGTGAAACCGGATATTGCGGTCGGAATATTCGTCGATATTGGCCTGCCCCTGCCCGCCTTCGGGCGACGAGAACAGCGCCCGCAGCGATGCAATCTCCGCATCGCTCGCATGTTGCGTGATCAGCCGGGCCGCCATGCTTTCCAGCGCCGCCCAGACCGTGATCATCTGCAGGATTTCACGTTTCGGCTTGCGGACCACGAATACGCCGCGCCGCGGTACGATCCGCACCAGCCCTTCCTGTTCCAGCCGCGCAATCGCCTCGCGGATCGGGGTGCGGCTGACACCCAGCTGTTCCGACAGGACACGCTCGTCCAGCCGGGGCTCGTCCGGGCTGGCGTAGATATCCATGGTCGTGATGGCCTGTTTCAGCGCGTCGTAGGTCCGGTCCTTCAGGCTCTGGACGTCTTCGATCGGCTGAAAAATGGCAATGACTTCGGGCATTTTACCTGAACTGAACGTGGCGGTGAAATCCGCTGATCGGTGGTATACATTATGCCAAGGATTACGAAATGCGCAAGAGGGGCATTACCGGAAACGCCGCAACAATACCACCGTGCCGCCCTGCAACGGACTTCAGCGCAAGATGACGGCGGAATCCATCACAAAGAGATTGTCGGGCGTCACCGCCAGGTCGAATACGATCTTGCCGCAGACACCCAGCACAATCAGCGCCAGCATGGCGCGCAACTGCTCGCCCCGCATCTTGGCGCCGATCCCGGCACCGTATTGTGCTCCCACGACGGCGCCGACCAGCAACACCAGCGCCAGGACGATATCAACGCTCTGGCTCATCTGCGCGTGAAAGAATGTGGCGTTGGCGGTCACGAAGCTGATCTGCAGCAGCGAGGTGCCGATCATCACCGACGTGGGCATGCCAAGCAGATAGATCATGGCCGGCACCATGATGAAACCGCCCCCGACCCCCATGATGGCGGACAGCACGCCGACCGCAAATCCGACCACCAGCGGCAGCAGGGCGCTGATATAGAGTTTCGAACGCCGGAACCGCATCTTGAACGGCAGGCCGTGCAGCCAGGTATGCTGATGCAGCTTCCGCAGCCGGTTTTCGGCACGGCGCCGCATGGCCCGGATGCTTTCGACCAGCATCAACAGGCCTATGGCGCCCAGGAAGACCACGTAGCACAGCATGATGACGAGATCGACCTGGCCGATGGCTTTCAGCAGCGTGAAAATCTGGACGCCGACTGTCGATCCGACCAACCCGCCGATGATCAGGATAACGCCCATCTTCACATCGACATTGCCGCGCTTCCAATGCGCGAAGACGCCGGAAACGGGGGATGCCAGGATCAGATTCGCTCCGGTCGCGACCGCGACCGCGGGTTTCACGCCCAGAATGACGAGCAGCGGCGTCATCAGGAACCCGCCACCGACGCCGAAAACACTGGACAGCACACCGATCCCCGCGCCAAGCCCGATGAAAACGAGCACGTTTACGGAAATTTCCGCGATGGGCAGGTAGAGATACATAGGTCAGGTCACATTCAGGCAACGTATTGCCGCATTTGGATCAGGCACCCCGGCGCCGGGAGGCATCTGGCCGCAACGGGAAATTCGATGCGCTGCAGCGCCGGTCTTACAGAACGATATTATTATACCGGAACAATCATTTACCTAAGCCTAATCGAATCCGAATACCAGATAATTGCCTAGAATAGAGGCGCTTTTGCCGCAGGGCGGTCGTTGCCGTGCGGCTTACACAGCCGGCAGAGAGCCATCTCCTGCAACCAGCATTCGACAGCCCGCTCTGAGCCTTGCAGTTCCGCGGACACCGTACTGAGCGCCAAACCACAACAGCAGGAAGATTGAAACATACCCCACGATCGTGAAAATCGTGCCAAGCGGGCCGGCCAGCCGGATCGTCTCGGAAGCGACAATACTGATTGCCGCCCGCGCCTCTGCTGCCTTGCCGGGCAGCGCGCCCAGGGCATCCAGTTCGCCAAGCGCCAGCTTTATATCGGATAGCGGCGTTGCCGCCGTCGCCAAGGCGGCATAGACATCGCGAAACGGCTTGGCCACCGCAACGCCCAATTTGGACTCCACGATTTGAACATGCGGCCAGCATGATTTTTGTTGCACTTTGCGCCCCTTCCTTTCGTAACCGCAAAGAACATTTTGTACCGTCGTGACTCTCACGCCCGGCACGGTCACCTTTTCGATTTCCCTCAGCGTCGGCGCGACAGTCTCCGAGGCATTCGCAAATGCCTGCCCCACGGCATCAAGTCCCACCCCTGCCTTCTTCAGGTGCCCCGTAACCCGGTCCGTTGTGGCCTGCACCAGCAAAACGGTTGCACCCGCCGAATCCCGGATCGCGACGAGTTCCGGTTCCACGATCGTCCATTGCGCCGACACCCTTTCTTTCCAGTACAGGAAGCCACTGGCGACTCCCCCCAGCAGAAGGACGGGAATCAGCGTATTCACGATCAGCACGAAGCCTTGCAGGCGTATCAGCATCTGATTTCTTCCTCGGTTATGAAGCCGGTCCGAAATATCTTGTTCGATTCGGGTCAGCGGACATAGCCTGTGCACCCGCATCAGCAAAACACGAGGCAAAGCGATGGCTGACAAGATCGTTCTCTGGCGCCCCATGTACGACCAGGTCGGGCACAGGCTGCTCACGGAGGCCGGGGCCGAACTCGCCATCGTCGACACTTCCGATGCGCAGGAACTGGTGCGGGAACTCCGGGATGCAAAGGCGCTCTGGGTGCGTACGCCGGAAAGGGTCACCGCCGATATCCTGGATGCCGCCGACGAGCTTGCCATCGTCTCCACGTCGGGCTTTGGAACCGACAATATCGACATTCCCGCCGCAACGGAGCGCGGTATCCTCGTGGTGAACCACCAAGGATTTGGCCGCACCCCCGTATCCGAACACTCGATCATGCTGATGATGGCGGCGATGAAGCAGATCCGCTGGGGCGACCGTTCCACCCGCGACGGCAGCGCCTGGGACCAGCGCACCGGGCTGGATATTTTCGAACTCGAAGGCAAGACGGTCGGCCTGGTCGGGCTCGGCTATATCGGCTCGGAACTGGCCCGCAAGCTGATCCACGGGTTCAATTGCCGGGTCCTGGCCTACGACCCCTATGTCGATCCCAGGCTCGCCCTGACGAGCGGGGTCACGCTGATGGACGACCTGCACGCCATGCTGAAAGAATGCCGGATACTCTGCCTCTGCGCGGAGCTCACCGACGAAACCCGCTATATCATCGCGGCCGACGAACTGGCGCAACTGCCCGACGGCGCCATCGTCGTGAATGCCGCGCGCGGTCAGCTCCTCGATCTGGACGCCCTCGTCAAAGCCCTCGACAACGGACCGGTCGCCGCGGCCGGGCTCGACGTCGTCTACCCCGAGCCGCTTGCCGCAGGTCATCCGGTGCTGAGCCATGACAAGATCGTCCTGACGCCGCATATCGCGGGCATGTCGGCGGAGGCGACAAACCGGCTTGCGCATTCCGCCGCCGACCAGATTCTGACGGCGCTCAAGGGCCGGCTGCCGAAATTCCCGCTGAACCCCGCGGCCTGGGACGGGCCGAATTCGCGGCGTCCGGGGCGCTAACCCTGGTCGTCACACCGCGCCGGGTTCAGCTCGCGTCAATCTGATCCGCAATCGCATGGCCAAGGATTTCGAAACTTTCCCTGCGGCGGCTGCCATGCCGCCAGGCGATTCCGATATCGCGATGCGGGTTTTCGCCCTGTAATTTCCGCACGGCGAGACCGGTTCCATTCAGGACTCCCGCATCGATCGCCAGTTGCGGGACAAGCGTTATGCCCAGCCCATTGGCCACCATCTGCACCAGCGTGTGCAGCGAGGTTGCCTCGAACGCGCCCAGCCTGGGGCGCGCCAGCGAACAGACGCTCAGGGCATGGTCCCGCAGGCAATGGCCGTCCGCCAGCAGCAGCAGCGATTCCGACGGCAGCGCATCCACGGGTATCTTCTTGGTGGCGGCGAGCGGATGATCCGCGGGACAGACGACGGAAAAACGATCCGCAAACAATGTCATCGTCTCGATATTTTCCGCCTCGTACGGCAGGGCCAGCAGCACGAGGTCCAGGCTCCCCAGTTCCAGTTGCTCCAGCAGCACCGCCGTCAGGCCCTCCTGAAGATAAAGTTGCAGCCTGGGGAATGCCTTGCGCAGCGCCGGCAGGACGCGGGGCAGCAGGAACGGGCTGATGGTCGGAATGACTCCCAGCCGCAGCACGCCCGTCAGCGGCGCCTGCGCCGTTTCGGTAATCTGCATGATATCCTCGACGCCGCTCAGGATCGGCCGCGACCGCTCCACCACCTCGTCGCCCAGGAGCGTGAACACAACGCGGCGCTTTGTCCGCTCCACCAGCACGGCGCCGAGCAGCGTTTCCAGTTCTGCAATCGCCGCGCTCAAAGTGGGCTGGGTCACAGCGCAGGCATCCGCGGCGCGGCCGAAATGGCCATGTTCCTTCAACGCGGCCAGGTAGCGAAGCTGTTTCAGGGTCAGCGCATATATAATAGTCATTATCTATTATTATGATAACTTAAATCAATTTTAACTATTAAATTACATCCGTTATCTATCGGTCATCAGTTTTCAGCAAACCCTGCACAGGAGCAAAGATATGACCGATACACCAGCCCGTGTCCCGGAAGTCACCTTCAAGACCCGCGTCCGCGACGAAACCGTTGCGGGACCGAATCCCTTTCGCTGGCAGGACCGCACATCCGCTGAAATCTTCAACGGTCGCCGCGTTGTCGTCTTCGCCTTGCCCGGCGCGTTTACCCCGACATGCAGTTCAACCCATCTTCCCGGCTATGAAACAAACTGCGACGCCCTCAAGGCGAAGGGCGTAGACGAAGTGATATGCCTGTCCGTCAACGACGCCTTTGTGATGTACCAGTGGGGCAAGGCGCAGGGCGTCCGCAATGTCACCATGCTTCCCGACGGGTCCGGCACATTTACCCGGAAGATGGGCATGCTGGTCGACACGGACAATCTCGGCTTCGGCTTCCGCAGCTGGCGCTACTCAATGCTCGTCGATGACGGCAAGATCGTGAAGCTCTTCGCCGAACCCGGATACTGCGACAACGCGGCGGACGACCCGTTTGAAGTTTCGGGTGTCGATACCATGCTTTCCTATCTGTCACAGACGGCGGACGCTGAAGCGGCCTGACCGCCCGGCCGGGGCGTTCTTCCGAGCGAAGCCGGTAAACATTGCGGAAGGACGGCCGGCAGACGAGAATGGGGGCGCGCGAACTGAAACCCGGCAACAGGCATTCCATGGCGACCAGGATCGGAACGGTCATTCAATCCGGCATTGTCGCCGGGTTCCTGCTCGGCATCGGCCTGCCGACCGCAACGGCTAGCGGCGCGGAAATCCGCTTTACGCCGGTCCAGATGGTTGCCCAGAACCCGGATGCGAAAACGGTTGGCGACCTGACATGGCGTGGCGGCCTGGCCATGACCATGGACAATCCCGATTTCGGCGGGCTGTCTGCCTTGGAGATCAGCCCGGACGGAGACCGGATCCTGGCTGTTACCGACAAGGGTTTCTGGTTCCGCGCCGAACTCAGCTACCAAGACGGGGATCTTTCCGGTATTCGCAATGCGGAACTGTATCCCCTGCGCGGGCTGGACGGCGAACCGCTCGACGGGAAATCCTGGTCGGATTCGGAGTCGCTCGCCCGGTTGGGGCCGGACAGCGTCGTCGTCGCTTTCGAGCGGCATCACCGGCTGTGGCGGTATGACGGCGACATCACGCAAGCGCGGCCCACGGCCATAACGGTCCCACCGGCCTTTGCCAGACTAACCGACAATGGCGGGATCGAGTCCCTGACCCGGCTATGCGACGGAAACCTGCTGGCCATCGCGGAACGCAGCCGGACGGAACAGGGCCATGTCGATGCGTGGCTGCAATCCGGCACGGGCTGGGCACATCTCACCTACCCCGTTGAAGGAGGGCTGCGCCCCACCGGTGCAACGACCCTGCCGGGATGCGATATTCTTGTCGTCGAACGCAGCTTCAGCGTCATCGCCGGACTGGGTATCCGGATCATGCGCATTCCGGCTGGCGCGATCCGGCGTGGCGCCGCCCTGGCGCCCCGCGAAGTCGCCAACATGACGCAGGCCGCTACCATCGACAATTTTGAGGGGGTCGCAGCACGGCGCAATGAACGCGGCGAAACGCTGGTCTATATCGTGTCAGACGACAATTTCTCGCCGCTGCAGCGGTCACTGCTCGTCATGTACCGGCTGGACGACTAGGGTTCGCTGACCCGCCGGCAATCCCGGGACGCTACAGCACCTTCAATATGATGGATCGGAACCGTATGGTTGTTGGATCGCCAGAGGCGATTCCAACCAACCATGATCTGATCTAGCCATCCTGCGGCGCGTAGAAAACACCGCGCGTCCGCAGCTTTTCACAGAGCGTCGCAGCATCCCCGTGATCCACCGGTCCGGCATACAGCCGGTAATAGACGCCCCGGCTGTCGATTTCGATGCGCCGGATATCCGCATTGACCTGAGCCCCTGAAACTCCTCCAGGTTAAAGTAGAGTCCGTCACGACGAGGAGACGGACGAATGAAGCGGAGCCGGTTTACGGAAGAACAGATCATCGGGATGCTGCGGGAGCAGGAGGCGGGCATGCGAACCGCCGATGTGTGCCGCAAGCACGGGATCAGCGAAGCAACATTTTACAAGTACAAGGCCAGGTATGGCGGCATGGACGTGTCCGAGGCGCGGCGGCTGAAGGCGCTGGAGGACGAGAATGGCAGGCTGAAGAAGCTGCTGGCGGAGGCAATGCTGGACAACGCGATGCTGAAGGATATCGCGTCAAAAAAATGGTAACGCCCGGCGCGAGACGCGAAGCGGTCGCTCGCCTGCGTGACGGGCACGGGGTTAGCGAGCGCCGGGCCTGTTCGGTGTTGGGTGCCGACCGGAGTTCGGTACGCTACCGGAGCCATCGCCCCGAGGACCGGGGTATCCGGGAACGGTTGCGGGCGCTTGCCGCCGAGCGCCGGCGCTTCGGCTATCGCCGCCTGCATATTCTCCTCGGTCGCGAGGGCATCCGCGTGAACCACAAGAAGCTGCGGCGGCTGTACCGGGAAGAAGGTTTGCAGGTCCGCCGCCGTGGCGGCCGCAAGCGGGCGATGGGAACGAGAAGACCCATGATCCTGCTGCAGGGGCCGAACCAGCGCTGGTCGCTGGATTTCGTCTCCGACGCCTTCACCGACAGCCGTCGCTTCCGCATTCTCACGGTAGTGGATGACTTCACCCGCGAATGCCTGGCGCTGGTGGCCGACACGTCCCTGCCGGGGGCACGGGTGGCGCGCGAACTCGATGCCGTCATCGCCCGGCGCGGCAAGCCGGAACGCATCGTGTCCGACAACGGGACCGAACTGACCAGCATGGCGATCCTGCAATGGTGCGAGGCCCGCAAGGTCGAATGGCACTATATCGCCCCCGGCAAGCCGACCCGGAACGCCTTCATCGAGAGCTTCAACGGGCGGCTGCGCGACGAATTTCTGAACGAGACCCTGTTCACATCGCTGTCCCAGGCGCGCGCCGAGCTGGCCGCCTGGCGGCACGACTACAATCCTGTTTCATAACACCCATCTGTCTATGCTGTTGATGCAAATAGATTTTGTTGTTCGGTGCTTTGTCCCATGGGGTGTTTGCGCCTGTTTTTTGCGCGTTCCGCGATGCTTTGGCCTGGCATCCCCTGAAGATCTGAACGCTTGAAGAGCCAGGGGCCATCGGGAAGCGGGTGAAGAGCGCCGATATCGCCGGCGATCACGGCCAGTCTAAGCGTCTTTTGGGTGATGTCGAGTAGAGCGGATGCCTTGGTCAGGTTGAGCCAGGGTTCGACGCCATTGGCAGTTGCTTGGAAAGGCGGGATCTTTCGATGCGATCGCAGGGAGCAAACCCGTTCCCGGGTCCAGCGGTTGCCATTGCCGGTACGCAGCCCGTTTCGATTGAGAATGCCGGCAATCAGATCATCATTAGCGATCAGCGTGAGCTGGCGGATGGCCTCGATTGTTTCGACAGGCGTGCTGTTGCGTTCCCGGCGGCCGTGTTTCATCAGCAGTCGCGCCACGAGCGAGGTCACTTCGCTGCGCGTTCGGCGCGGCAGATTCTGCCATTGCGGCGTCTGCAACGGACACGGCCATTGCGGCGGAACGAACAATTCGAGCTGGTCCGGTTGTATGTGACGGCGACGCATCGACATCTCCTTGATTCTGATCGCAGGACACCAAGTCTGCGCTCAAATCAGGATTGGTCGAAGGGAGATGGTGGTCCAGGGTGGCTGAGTTCGGCACTTCGCCCAACAAAAACTGAAGCGCGGATAACGCCGCTAAATCGACTTCTGGAGAAGGCCGGCGACGGACCGAAGCGCACGCCAGGCGATCAAACATCCACAACGGCACCTCAAGGGGAAGGATCGGCAAATCGCCACTCAGACTGCATCGCACAACCGGAATGCCCGACTTCTCGACAACACGGTCAATGTAAACATCGCGTCCCACCCATGGGTGGTAATCGTAAAAAATACGCCGTTCACCGGTATTGTGGGTGTTCGGGAGCTGAGTTGTACAATACCGTCCGGCCGCACAGCGCGGGCGGCAATCTGCCGCCGGCGATCTACGCCACACTCAGCGCTCCCGCCACGCAACGGGATGGGGCGCTTGAGCAATTTGGGGGCTCCACGCCCCATCCCGTTGCAGCAACCGCCCACATGGGCTCAAATGAACAAAGGACTCTGACTTGTAAGTGGATGAAACTTGGGGCTCAGGTCAGCATGCAACCCGTCCAGCAGGTCGCCATTGCGGTAGATCAGCTGGTCCCATCCGCGCCGGGTACTCGCCAGATTACGGTAGGACGCAAGATGCACCTCCTCACCGGAAGGTTCCGCCGCATGTACCGACTCCGGGATTGCGGACACCTGCGGTGCTGCCGGCGTTTCCGTAACCGGCGATGTGGCGGCAACCGGCGGCACCACGGGGATAGGCGGCGGAACCGCTTTCACCGGCAACGGCACCGGCGCTTTCGCCAATGGCGCGGCGACAGGTACCAGTCCCTGCGAAGATACCGGCGTCGGAATCTGTAACGACGACACAACCGGCATTTCCGGGGATACCTTCGCAACGGGCACAGGCACAGGTGGCGCCGGCACAGTCGCGAGGGCCGATGGCGGCGGCACGGCGGGCGGAGTCGGTGTTACGGCGACGGGCGGCGGCACGGCGGGCGGCGGTGGCGGGACTGCGGGAGGCGGAACGCGCGGCGTCATGGCGGCAACCGGCGACGGCGCGCGGGCGGGCGGTACAGCAAAGGCGCGCGGACCGGTGTATTCAGACTTCAGCAACCGGTCTGCGCGCGGCCCCGTCGATGCGGCCCGGTCCGTCCCGCTCCCGGCGCTCGCCGGCTTCGCACCCGGTCGGGGCATGGCTTCGGGAACGACCGGCGCGACAGGAGCCGCAGCAGGGCGTGCTGGGGATGCGGGCGGCGTCGCATTGCCGCCGAATTCCGGCGCCCGCAAGGTTACGGAATCGACCGCGGCGCGTATCGACGGCACGCCCCCGGCAGTCGATGGCGCTCCGTTGACCGGCGCCGCAACCCGGGCAGGCGACGTCGATGGCACCGGCACAGGCCCTGCAACCAGGCCAGGCGCCTTGCCATCCGGCAACGTGCCGGCCGACACAACAGCGGCAACAGGGTCGGATGGAGATTTCACAACATCGGCAATGGTGGTTCCATCGCTGCGTTTAAAGGACAGCAGGTTTCTCGTCCGGTCAGGGTTCCCATCTGCGCCGGCGGTACGCTGCACGACGTAATGGCCGACTTTCGGCGCATAGTAGAATACGATTTCGTCCGGCTTTTCACGGCCGCAGGCCACGACAAAGGTCTCGAACAGGTTGTTCAGAACCCTCACATCTTCCTGTCCCGTCACGTTGCAGGACCATTGGTGCTCCCAGCCGAATGGCGGCTTGCTGGTGGTTACCGTCGAGCGGAAAGACAGCGTTGCGCCGACTTTCATGGGAAAGAGCGAACCCACCTCGTCGCGGATAAACCGCCGCCCGGTTCCCGCGGTCCGGCTGCGCCACTCGATTGCCGGCAGCAAGATATTCAGCCGGGTAACCTGTTCGTCGCCGGTATCGCTGCGCCAGCGCACGCGGTCGCCCTCGACAGACACGACCTCCCAGCGAACAAACGGATTGTCGAAGGCGAATTGATCGCCGACCCGGAATTTTACGGCCTCGGCTTCCGCGCCGCCGGCATCGGCAGCGACGGCCGGAGCGGGTTCGCTGCTGCTCAGAAACTCAAGGCCCGGCAGGCTTTTGCAGCCCGCGGGCAACAAGACCAGAAATATCAACGCGAGGCGAACTAGCACCGTCCGGGCGGCCTTTCCAAACATGGCGCGCTCCATTGCGCGCCATCTGTACTTTAGCCATAAAACGGAAATTTCAATACCGCAGCAACCAACCTAAAATAAAACGGCACATCCGGTAGGCCGTGCCTGTGTCATTCTATTTCCAGCTTGGCGGGCGTCAGCATGCCCGTCCGGCGCGCCAGCAGGTAGCTCGCGATCCGGGAGTCGAAATCGGCCGTGATAAGCTTGATCCGGGCGGCGGATACTTCGCGTTCCGCATCCAGCACATTGAGCGCGGTTTCCTTGCCGGATTCGCGAAGGCGCTTGCGGGCATCGAACACTTCGATCGCAAGATTGACGGCGTTCTGCAGCAGATCGACCCGTCGCCGCCCCGTCGCCAGCTTATCCCAGGCGATGCGGATATCCTCTTCCACGCGCCGTGTTGCGGAATTATACGTGTCCTTGCGCGACGCCAGCGTCCGGGATGCAGCTTCGACCCGTGACCGGGTCCTGAAACCGGAGAAGAACTCCCACCGCGCCCGCACCAGCAGCGACTGCTCGCGCTGGATGCCAAGGGTTGTCGCATTATTATCCGCGTAATCGAGGGTGCCGACGAGATCGACGGTCGGGAAATAATCCCCCTTGGCGGCCCGCTTCTGCTCGCGGGCGATATCCGCCTGATACTGGACCTGCCGCAAGGCCGGATGGTACTGCAGCGCCTGGGTCAGGGCCGCGTCAACGCTTTCGGGAACGATGGACGGGGCGGGTTTGACGTCTTCTAGCCTCGCTATATCGGGCAAATGTCCGAACAGCTGCTTGTACCGCGCAAGCGCCTCCTGCAGGCGGCCTTCAAACTCTACCCGCTGTTCCTTCGCCACCTGGAGGCGCGACTTTGCCTGCAGGACATCGACCGCAATCCCGGAGCCGCGCTGGACCCGCTCGTCCTCCAGCCGCAACTGGCTGCGGATTGTGCTCTCTGTTGTCTGGGCGACCTTGATCAACCGGACATTGCGCAATACTTCGAGATACTGGTTCACTCCCTGGAACAGCAATTCCTGCCGGGTGTTCTCCAAACCCATGTTCTGTTCGATAACGGTGATGTTTGCCGCGTTTAGCCCGGCATCGTCCCGGAATCCGTTGAACAGGTTCAAGGTGGATGTCAGCGTCAGCTTGTCGCGACGACCCGAAAACGGATCCGTCGCCCCGGTAGCCCTGCGATCAGGCGTATCTGTATGTTCCGCTCCGCTATCGCCGGAAAGTTCGAAACGCGGGTAATAGGCCGACCGCGCCTCGCCGACACCGGCGCGCGCAGCAGCGGCGTCGTTGCGTGCGCGACGGATATCGGGATGCTCAGCAAGAAGAACCGACAACTCGTCATTCAGCGGTTCTGCTGACAATGAAACAGCCCATCCGGCAATCGAAATCGCGATTCCGGCAAGAACTGCCAATGAAATTTTACGTAACAAGCGGACTCCCGAAACCCAGTCAGCCATCAAACAGTCTGTTTCTTCATCTGAAAAAACTGTTAATACAGAGTATTAGCAATACGTTATAGTGAGGTCAAACAGCAAATTCATAACAGGCAGGAAATGATAATCGCGGAATGTTGCAAACGTGTAACACTCTTAGTGTCCGGCCCGAAATGAGTTGAGTGATTTCAGTAAGTTGTGATTCTCTCGTTTGTGATGAAGCAAATGAGGAGGCACAACATGTGGACTGAGATCACCCGCCC
>JAQCHR010000024.1 GCA_027619655.1 Pseudomonadota bacterium | reverse complement strand
AGCCTGGCCTGCACCGCCGGCACGCCGTCGCCCGAATAGCCATGTTCGCCCGTACCGGCAATCGTGCTGACCCGGTCTGTCCGCCAGTCGATGAAGCGGATGGCATGGTTTTCCGTATCGACGACCAGCACATTGCCGGCGCCGTCCAGCGTCATTTCCTTGGGCCGGTCGAAGATTGCCGTTGCCGCCGGGCCGCCATCGCCGCCATAGCCCTTCTCGCCGGTGCTGGCGACCGTGGCGATCCCGCCATCGGGCGTGACCAGCCGCAGGGAACTGCCCTGGCGCTCCAGGATATAGACTGCGCCGTCGGTCGGTCGCACTGCCACCGCGCGGGCACCGAAAACGGCCGCCGTCGCCGCGCCGCCATCGCCGTCATGGGCCGCCGCGCCGCTGCCGGCGAAGGTGTCGATGATACCGCTTGCCATATCCACGACCCGGACCCGGTTGTCGGCGACATCGGCGATATACAGGTTTGCAAAGTCCCGGGAGAAAACCAGTCCGTTCGGTTCGGCCATCCCGGCCCGGGTCGCCGGCCCGCCATCGCCGGCGTAACCCGCCGCGCCATTCCCGGCAAAAGTGGTGACCACCCCGGTGGGCCCATCGATTCGCCGCACGACGGCATTGAGCCGGTCAGCGGTGTAGATCGCGCCATTCCGGCCGATCGCAAGGCCATAGGGCTGGTTGAAACAGGCCTGCCCGGCTGGTCCGCCATCGCCCGAGTAACCCGCCTCCCCCGTGCCGGCAAGGGTCTCGATGTTTCCGGTCGTCGCGTCAACGCGACGGATGACGTGATTGAACGTATCGGTGAAAACGAGGTTGCCCGCCGGGTCGAAAACCACGTCGAAGGGATTGTTCAGCGCCGCTTCCCTCGCCGGGCCGCCATCGCCCGCGTAGCCGGCCGTGCCGTTGCCGGCAACGGTTTCGATGACCCAGCCGGCGTAGTCGGTCGCCTGTTCCATGCGGTTTCCCTTTCCTAGTCGCGCGTTTTCGGCAGCTGGAAATTGGCGTTGCGTTCGATCAGCTTGGCCATCTCGCTCAAATCACCATGGCGCAGACCGAAGGCCAGCGCCTGCTGCAGGGTCTGAGCGGCCGCGCTCCCGACCATCTGCGGCACATCTAGTCGTTCGGCTTCCTGCTGCCAGAGATGGGTATCCTTCTCGTTGATATACATCGGCGCTTCCATGTCGAATTTCCGGTTCATGATGAAGTTCGGAATCTTGGTCAAGGTCGCGCTGTTCTGCCCCGTGCCGGCATTGAGCACGGCAAGGACCTTCTCCGGATCGACGCCGCCCTTGGCCGCCATGACCATCGCCTCCAGCCCGACGATCAGGTTGGTCATCGACATGATGTTGTTGCAGATCTTGGTGAGCTGCGCCTGCCCCACCTTGTCGCCGACATAATGGATATCCCGGGCGAAGGATTTCAGCATTGGCTCGGCGAGGTCGAAGACCGCCTGCGGCCCGGAAGCAATAACCGTGATATCCGCCTTGCGCGCCCGCGCCACCCCGCCGGTGATCGGCGAATCCAGCACGCCGATGCCCTTTTCCGCCAGCACCCGTTCGATTTCGGTGATCGCGTCGCTGCCTATCGTGCCGAGATTCACGAAGGTCTTCATCTGTTTGCCGCCGATCACGCCATCCTTGCCGGTCACGATGGCGTGGAAACTGTCGAGGCTGGGCATGCAGGCGAAGACGATATCGGCTTCATCCGCGACCGCGACCGGCGAGGCCACGATCCGGGCCTGCCGGTCCGCCAGCGGTTTCGTCGCCGCCGGGTTGATGTCAAAGGCGACCAGCGCCTGTTCCTGCTCCAGCAGATTGGCCGCCAGCGGCAGCCCCATGCTCCCCGTGCCGATAAATCCTGCCTTCATGATGTTTCCCTCCGTGATCAGTAGCCGCTGTAGTTACCGTCGCGCTTTTCGCGGAACGCGGCAATCGCCTCGGGATGATCGACCCCGGCGCGGGCGATGGCAATATGCGAACTGATCAGGTCGAAGCTGGTCATCATGTCGGTGTTGAGGCCCTGCGCCACGACGCGCTTGATCAGCCGGATCGACAGGGGCGGCATGGCGGCGATACGGGCAGCCAGTTTCCGCGTTTCCGCCATCAGATCCGCATCCGGATAGACATGGTTCACCAGCCCCAGTTCCAGCGCCTGCGCCGCATCCAGGAATTCCGCCGTCCAGAGCAGTTCCAGCGCGCGGGCCTGCCCGACGATGCGCGGCAGGAACCAGGCGCCGCCGCCGCCCGGCAGCAAACCGATCTTGGCGTAGGTTTCCGCGAAGCGCGCGGATTCGGATGCAACCCGGATATCGCAGGCCAGCGCCAGGTCCATGCCGCCGCCGGTCGCCACGCCGTTGACGGCCGCGATCACCGGCTTCTCGAACCGTGCCAGGCGTTTCGGGAAGGCCTGGATGTCGCGCCAGATGCGGTCCTTGGTGACATGCGGCCGGTTATCCGCCGCCTCCCCCATCCGGCTGACATCGCCGCCGCTGCAGAAACCGCGCCCGGCGCCGGTCAGGATCACGACCCGGACATCGTCGCGTGTGTCGCAGTCATCCAGCGCCGCGACCAGCCCGTGCAGCATCTCGTTGGTAAAGGCATTGAGCTTCTCCGGCCGGTTCAGGGTCAGCGTCGCGATGCCTTCGGAAACGTCGAAGTTCAGATTGTCTGGCATGTGTCTTCGCTCCCGGTGCGATAATCATTCTTTGGCTACGTCCAGTTTCCGGATTCAACGCGGGCAAAAAACCGCGCCAGCGTTTCGTTGAACAGGACGGGCTCCTCCAGATTGGCCGCATGGCCGGTGTCCGGCAATACCGCCATGGCGGCGCGGGGCATCGATTTCGCGAGGAACCGGCCGGGGGCGAAACAGGGCTCGTCCCGGTCGCCGAACAGCACCAGCGCCGGGACATCGACCCTGCCGAGCTCATCTTCGAATTCGTAGCCGGACGGCCGTACCCGCAGGATGCCGAGCGCGGTGTTGATCGAACCGATGGCCGAATGCGCCGCCGCCATCCGTTTGAATTCGGCCCAACCCTCGGGATCCTTCCGTTTGTAGGTCAGGCGGGTTGCACCATTGGCATAGGTTTCCGCAAAGGCTGCCATCCCCTCATCCGCGATCCGCCGCGCGCCAAGGTCATGCCCACGCTGGTAGGTCGTCCGGTCCGCCGGATCGAACCCGTTGCCGGTTGCCGCGATCACGAGCGCGGACGCCATCTCCCGGCAGTTCAGGCCGAAATGCATCACCGCAGCCCCGCCCATCGACAGGCCGACCACATGCGCCTTCTCGATTTTCAATCCGCGCAGGACATCGCGGATATCCTGCCAGGCGCGTTCCTGGGTATAGGCAGCGAAGTCCTCCGGCACGTCCGATGGCGGGTAACCCCGCGCATTGTAGGTAATGCAGCGGTACCGGCTGCTGAAATAAGCGACCTGCGGCTGCCAGCTGCGGCAGTCGCCGCCGTATTCGTGAACGAAAATCAGGGGATGACCCTCCCCGGTTACTTCGCAGTGAAGCTCGACACCGTCTGAGGTGCGAACCCGTGCTGTTTCAGAACTGGTCATCCCGGATTCCTTTGCTGTCAGGGTTTTACGCTGGAAAATTCGTCCATCGCCTCGCAGCGCGCCGCAAAGGCTGCGAGGTTGGGGAATTTTTCCGATGCCCCCAGATTCGGCCGCGCCCGGTTGGCAAAGCCCAGCGCTACCGTGGCGCTGACATCCGCCTGGCTGATCCGGTCGGTGCCGGCCAGCCAGCCCTTGCCCGCCGCCTTGGCGATTCCGTCGAGATACCCGAGCCCGCCCAGCACCTGCGCCTCGTTATGCTCGACCCAGGGCTCATGGACCTTTTCCGCCGGGTGGAAACGGTATTCGTAATAGGCCCAGACCGCCTTATCCATCGAGCCGGTGGCGACGGCGGTCAGTTGCATGACCTTGCGCCGCGCCGCGCCGCTGGCCGGAATCAGGCGCTTTGTATCGCCGGCGATTTCGTCCAGCGCGTCGAGGATCGCATAGCTTTCCACCAGCGGTTCGCCATCGTCGAGCACCACCGTCGGCACCCGCACCAGCGGGTTATGCTTGCGCACCGCATCTGGATTGTCGAAAACCGCAACCGCTTCATGTTCCCAGTCCAGCCCCAGAAGGTTGAGACTGGCCGCGACCCGCCGCACGAAGGGCGAGCCAAATCCGCCAATAAGTTTCATGATCTTGATTCACCTGTCCTGTTGATGTCTGCTCTCTTGCGCCAAACTAGCCACTCGCACATCCGGCGACAATGTCGCTGCGCAAAACAGAGGACGCCAACATGAAATTCGGATTCTATCTCCCGACCCGCGGCGAATCGGCCACAAGCGACGCGCTGACCGGGCTGGTCCAGGGCGGCGAGCGGCTGGGCTTCCATTCGGTGACAATCGCGGATCACATCGTCTTCCCAACGCAGATCGACTCGAAATACCCCTACACGGTCCAGGGTAACTTTCCCGGCGAGGGCGACGCGTTCGAGCAACTGACGCTGATGTCCTTCATTGCGGCCAAGACCGAAACCCTGCGCATGGTCACCAGCGTCATGATCGTTCCGCACCGCAACCCCGTGGTCACCGCCAAGATGCTGGCGACGATAGACGTGCTCTCCAAGGGCCGGGTCACGGTCGGCGTCGGCGTCGGCTGGCTGCGCGAGGAGTTCGAGGCGCTCTCCGCGCCGGATTTTGCGAAGCGCGGCGCCGCCACGAACGAATACCTGGAAATTTTCCAGAAGCTGTGGACGCAGGATCCGGTCAGCCATGACGGCGAATTCTATTCCTTCAATGAATTGCGCTGCATGCCGCACCCGGTGCAGAAACCCTATCCGCCGATCTGGATCGGCGGCCACAGCAAGCCTGCGCTGCGCCGGGCCGCGAAATACGGCGATGGCTGGCACCCGGTGGGGTCCATCGCCGCCGTGCCGCTGCCGCCGGAGGAATTGCAGGTCCATATCGATGATCTGAAACGGATGACCGAAGCCAACGGCCGCGATCCGGACGCCATGACGATCTGTTACAAGACGCCGCTTTACGACGGCGGGCGCGCACCTGCCGGCGCCGACCGCAAGCCATTCTCCGGCGATCCGGAACAGATTGCCGAGGATGTGCGGGCCTTCCAGGCGGTCGGCGTTTCGGAAATCGTCTTCGACTTCCGCTCCCCGACGATGCGGGAAAGCCTGGATCGGATGGAGGCCTTTGCCGCCGGAGTCATGCCGCTCACGCAGTAGCGCCTACAGGTGCGGCACCAGGATCTGCCGCACCACCTCGCCCTTTGCCAGCTTGTCGAAGCCTTCATTGACGTCGTCGAAGCCGATCCGCGCGTCGATCAGCCGGTCCACCGGCAGGCGGCCCTGCTGGAACAGGCTGATGAAACGCGGCACGTCCCGCACCGGCACGCAGCTGCCCATGGAGCTGCCCAGGATGCCGCGCTCCTCGCCGACCAGCTGCGCCGGGCGGAACTCGAATTTTTCGGTCGAGCCGGGAATGCCGCAGGCGATCAGCTGGCCGCCGGTGCGCAGGATATTGTAGCAGGTCTCCATCGCCGCGATGACGCCGGCGGTCTCCACCGCAAAATCGACCCCGCTATTTGTCAGCTTCATGACCTCCGCGACGCAATCCGGGCTTTTCGCGTTGAAGGTATGGGTTGCGCCGAGTTGCCGGGCCAGCCCCAGCTTCGAATCCGCGATATCGATGGCAATGATCTTTTCCGCCCCGCCCAGCTTCGCGCCCAAGACGGCATTCAGCCCCACACCGCCGAGCCCGACCACCGCGACGACATCGCCCGGCCGCACCCGCGCCGTATTGGTCACGGCACCGACGCCGGTCATTACCGCGCAGCCGAAGATCGCGGCTTCGTCCAGCGGCAGGCTTTTATCGACCACGACGACCGTACCGCGATCCACGACCGCGTATTCCGCCATGCAGGAAATGCCGGAATGATGCGATACCGTTGTTCCGTTCAGCGAAAGCCGGCTGCCGCCGCCGATCAACCCGCCCGACGCCTTGGCCCTGGCCGAGACCTCGCAGAGCGCCGACCGCCCCTCGAGGCAGCGCCGGCAGCGGCCGCAGCTGGTCCGGAACTGGAAAACCACGTGGTCGCCGACCTGCACGTCGTTGATACCCGCGCCGACCTCGACAACCTCGCCGGCGCCTTCATGCCCCAGCACCATGGGCAGGACGCGCGGCGTGTGCCCGTTGATGATCGACAGGTCGGAATGACACAGCCCCGCGCCGCCGATCCTGCACAGCACCTCGCCGGCCTTCGGCGGATCGAGATCGACTTCCTCGATGCGCAGCGGGCGGCTTTCGGCATAGGGCGCGGCAAGGCCCCCTTCATACAACACGACGGCTTTCATTTTCATGGCTCTGGTCCGGTCTGAAATGATGCAACGGCGCGCATGATGCCGCCCCCTCGCGGCACTGGCAAGGCTGGCTCCGTTAAGCCCCGGCGGCGCTCATCCCGGCGATATAGCCCCAGGTCAGGCAGGGCCCCAGGGTCGTCCCCGCGCCGACGCCGGTGGATCCGAAGGAATTGGCCATCACGTTCCCGGCGGCGTAGAGCCCCGGGATCGCGGTGCCGTCCTCGCGCAGCACCTGCGCCTTCTCGTTGGTGCGCGGCCCACCCTTGGTGCCGAGGAAACTCGCCTTGAAGGGCATCGCGTAGAACGGGGGTTTCTCGATCGTCCCCAGCGTCGGATTAGGCTTGTGGGACGGATCGCCGCCCCGGTTTCGGTCCCAGATCGTGCCGCCGCGGCCGAAATCACCGTCACTGCCAATCCGCGCGAATTCGCTGAACCGCCTTGCGGATTCTTCCAGTCCCGCCGGGTTCACCCCGATCATGCCGGCCAGTTCCGCCAGGGTATCGGCCCGGAAATGATTGCCCGTCACCGATTTGTTCGGCAGCGCATGGGGATATTTCGCGGCGAACTGGCCGTCATAGATCCGCCAGGCCGGCAGGTGCAGATGCTCGCCGGTTTCGGGATCCCGTTCGGCGAAGGCGAGCCCGATATTCATCTGCTTCTCGTTGACGAAACGGGCGCCATGCCGGTTCACGATCATCGAATGCGGCAGGAAATAATCCGCCGCCGGCTGCCCCTGGATGCGGCCTTCGTAGGTGACCGGCGTCGTCCCCATGATCAGTGCCTGGTCCATCCGGTCCAGTTGCGCGCCGGCTTCCGCCGCCATGCGCTGCCCGTCGCCGGTATTGGTCGATGGTGTCGCCGTCCATTCGACGGGACCGGGGAAATGTTCCGCCATCATCGCCGCATTCCATTCGAACCCGCCGCTGGCCAGGATCACCGCATCAGCCGCGAGGCTGACCGGTTCGCCGTCATGCAGGACCTCGATCCCGGTGACCGATCCGCCATCCTGCACAAGCCGCTGCGCCGCCGCCTCGGTCCAGACCGTGACGCCATGGTCCAGGCAGCCTTTCAGCAACCCGATGGTCAGGGCGTTGCCGCGGACATGACGGCCGGTCCATTTGCGCCAGAGCAATCGCGGCAGAAGCGTGCGCATGCCCTTCTTCGGGTTGGAAAAGAAATGCCGGTCGACAACTTCCTCGTAATTGATCCGCAGGTCGATGGTCGGCCGCCGCACCTTCGCCGCCCAGTCACCGAGGATCGCGATCCGGATCGGCGCGGGCGAGACATTGCGCCCGAACGCCATGCCGCCCGGCGCTTCGGCATAGGGATCTGGATCGCGGTTTGGTGTGAAGCGGGCCGGGCTGTGGGTTTCGACGAATTTCAGCATCTTCGGCGCGTGATCCACGAAAGCCGCCCAGAGCGGTTCCTCCGTGTTGTGCCAGCCATCGGGCGATACGGCGCGAATGTATTCCATCACAGCGTCGCGGGAATCGCTGACGTCCAGCCGGGCCATGTGGTGATGGCCGGGCACCCAGATACAGCCGCCGGACATCGCCGTGGTGCCGCCGACCACGGGCGCCTTTTCCAGCACGATCACCCGCCGGCCCTGCACGCTGGCCGCCAGCGCCGCGCTCAGCCCCGCCGCCCCCGTGCCGACGACAATAACGTCGAACCGGTTTTCCGCCGCAATCCCCATGCACCCTTCTCCGTACTCGCCGCCTTGCCGATTTTCGACCGGAAGCTAGAACACATCGGGTTTAAAGGGAACCGCGGCAGGGTCCGTCACGGGCAGCGAACAGGCGCTACGCCAGGTAGTCGCAGAGCACCCTTCCATACGGCAGCGTCAGGTCGGCAACGAAATGGCGGCCGCCGACGATCCGTTTCACCGGCAGGTCGGCCACCGGCGCATTCACATGCGGCACCAGATGCAGCCGCGCATCGCCGCTCCAGCTGCCTTTCACGGCATAGTCGGTGAGGTTATAGGCGACGAGCTGGCAGATCGCCGGCTTGCCATCGACGCCGGGAATGAGTTTCAGATTGCACTGGGTCTTGCCCAGCGCCGCCTTGGTCTTTTCCGGGTTGCGGGCAAGGCTTTCATGCTTGTAGGCCATCGTCCCCTGGGCAACGAGCTGGCCGGCGTAATGCAGCGTGCCGTTCAGCGTATCCTCGACGACTTCCATCTTGGGATGGGCCCATTTCTTGGGGAAGCCCCAGATTTCGCGCCCGGCGACGATGGGCGGATCGTCGTTCAGGTACATCTGGGCCGTGAAGTTGATCGACTCGCCCTTGTAACGGCAGGGGATGACGATGCCGGATTCCATGTAGCTGCCGAAGCCGGAACTGTCCGGCATGTTGATCCATTCGTAGTAGACGAGATTTTCTTCCGGCTCCAGCGGTTCCGGGACCGCCTGGCGGATCGCGTCCGGGTCGCTTTCATAGATGATGATCATGTATTCCCGGTTGATGAACCGGAAGGGCCCCTTCGGGTAACTCGGCCCGGCCACGGGCATCGACGGGGTCTTGAGAATTTCGTCACGATTCATTTGTCACTGTCCTCCGAATGGCGGCCGGATTGTTTCTGGGCCTGGATATTGGCGTTACATGAAGACCTGAAGGTCGCAGGTCGATTCGACATTCACCTGCTTCCAGTGGTTGGCGAGCCACTGGTCCGCGGTCCGGCGCCCGAGCTCCTTGAGCGTGAGCAGGAAATCCAGTTCGGCGTTCAACTTGGACGAGGCGCCGAAATCATCCAGTTCCTGGCTCGATATCATGTGGATATGCAGCTTGACGTAGTCTTCCTCGCTCAGCTTGCCCTGGTCGATCAGGTCGCTGACGAATTTGATCGCCCGCATTTCCCGCATTAGCGAGGAATTGAAGCTGATCTCGTTGACCCGGTCGAGAATATCGCGCGCCGTTCGCGGCAGTTCGTGCCGGTGCATGGGGTTGATCTGCACCAGCAGGATATCCGGGCTAGTGCAGTAATAGATCAGCGGATAGAGCGCCGGATTGCCGCAATAGCCGCCATCCCAGTAGTGTTCGCCTTCGATTTCGACCGCATGGAACATGAACGGCAGGCAACCGGAAGCCAGCACCGCATCGGCGCTGAGATCCGCATTCTTGAATTGCCGGAGCTTGCCGGTGCGCACATTGACCGCGTTCAGAAACACCTTGATTTCCGCATTGTCGCGCAGGAAATCGAAATCGACATGCGCCGCCACGATATCGCGCAGCGGGTTGTTGCCGGTCGGGTTCAGGTCATAGGGCGAGAACATGCGCCCGATCAGGTCCATCATGTGGTAACCGGGTGAATTTTCCAGCGACCACGACCCTTTCATCTTGTCCAGCAGGGTGCGCTTGAACGGGCTGTATCGCGCCCCTTCCGCGACGGCATGCCAAAATCCGTCGAGCGCGGTGCGCGCGCCCTCACGACCGCCCTTGGCGTGGCCATAGGCCAGCACGGTGGCGTTCATTGCCCCGGCGCTGGTCCCGGTGATGCCTTCGATTTCGAAGGTCGGGTCTTCCAGAAGCCGGTCACATACCCCCCAGGTGAAGGCGCCATGCGCGCCGCCGCCCTGGAAGGCCAGGTTGACCACCTTCTTGCCTTTCGGCTTGAAGAGCACCTTATCGTGGAAACGGCCGTGTCTCTCTTCCGGCTTTTTCGCCTCGGCCGGTTTGCGGGCCGGGGCCCGCGGTTTCGGTTTCGCGGCGGCAGGGGCTGCGGCACCGTCTGCGGCGCCTGTGTCGATATCCGGACTCGTTTCGGCCATCGGGGCCGGCCTAATGCGCCGTCCAGCCGCCATCGACCGGCAAAGCGATGCCAGTAATCGACGCCGCCAGATCGGAACAGAGGAATACCGCCAGTGCGCCGAGCTCTCCAGTCTCGACGAATTTCTTGTTTGGCTGCGAGGCGAGCAGCACATCCCGGATAACCTGCTCTTCGGTCATCCCATGGGCTGCCGCCTGCTGCCCGATCTGGCCTTCGACCAGCGGCGTGCGCACGTAGCCAGGACAGATCGCGTTGCAGGTGATGTTGGTTTCCGCCACTTCCAGCGCAATCGTCTTGGTCAGCCCGACAGCGCCGTGCTTCGCCATGACATAGGCGCTCTTGTAGGGCGAGGCGACAAGGCCATGCGCCGAGGCGACATTGATGATGCGGCCCCAGTTGCGTTCCTTCATCATCGGCAGCGCCGCTTTGATGGCATGCCAGTTGGAGGACATGTTGATCGCGATGATCGCATCGTAGCGGGCATCCGGAAAATCCTCGATCGGGGCGACATGTTGAATGCCCGCATTGTTGACCAGGATATCCAGCTTGCCGAAGGCTTCCTGTGCCTCGACAACCATCCCGGCGACGCTTTCCGGCTTGGACATGTCCGCGCCGCTGTACAACACCTTGACGTTGGTCGCGGCGGCGAGGTCGGATCGGGTCTTTTCAATTTCATCGGCGTTGCCAAACCCGTTCAGCATCACGTCGCAGCCGGATTTAGCGAGGGCCTCGGCAATGCCGAGACCAATCCCGCTGGTCGACCCGGTAATAACGGCAGATTTCCCCTTCAGCATGAGCTAGCCCTCTTGCATCGCGCGCGTTCACCCAGCGCCATGCCAAAATCTTGCCGCAGCTTATTTTGCAATGCAACAAATATATTGCGTCGCGACATGACAATATTATTGCGTTGCGGCACCTGACCTGCCCGGGCAGGAACACGCAGCGTCCCCCCTTGCCCCTGCCGGTCTTCCCCGTGAGAATAGATGGCGATCAGGCCCGGACCGGCCCACGGTGGAAGGACACGCGAACATGCCCAAAATCATCCTCAACGGTATCAGCCACAATTTCATTTTCCAGGGGCTCGATGGCGACCCTGTCCTGACCCTGGCGCATGCGCAGGGCTTCACCTTGGAAAGCTGGGCGTCGCAAATCGCGTATTTCAGCAACCGGTACCGGGTGCTGGCGCTCGACCTGCGGGGCCATGGCGGTACGGCCATGGCCGGCAAGCCCTACCGGATCGAGGATGTCGCGCGGGATGTCATCGCGCTGCTCGATCTCCTCAAGATCGGGAAGACGCATTGTGTAGGCGCCTCAATGGGCGGTATGGCCGGTTTCGCCCTGGCACAGGACCACCCCGAACGTCTGCGCAGCGTCTCCTTCGTCACGACCCAGGGCGTCCTGCCCCAGGCCAGTATCGACGGACAGAAAGTCGCCACCGCGGTGATGCGCGAGCAGGGTGCGGATGCCCGGGCCGATGCGGTTCTTGAACGCTATCTGCGCAAGGGGTACCGGGAAGACGAGCCGGAAAAATACGCGGAACTGCGGCGGCAATTCACGACCAATCCGGTCGAAGGCTATGCCGAAGCCGGCGACGCTATTTTCAAGATGAATTTCGACCCGCGGATTGGCGAGATCCGCGTACCGACCATGGTCATTGCCGGTTCCGACGATATCGCGACAACGCCGGAACGCATGTCTATGTACCGGGATGGCATCCCCGGCGCCCGGATGGCCACGATCCCGAATGCCGGACACATGCCTTACGTCGAGGAAGCCGACGCCTTCAACAAGGTACTTGCCGGCTTCCTCGATACATTGCCCCGGGACTGAGCCGTTTCGGCGCAAATCGTCGTCGCAGATTGATTCAATCTGCTTGGGATTTGCTCTAGGCGCAGGCGAGCGCGTAGACGTCCTTTACGAAGGGCGGCAGGTCGAATTCCCTCCAGGTCCTGCCGCCATCCTCGGTCCCGAAAACCTGCCCCTTGCGCGCGGCGCAATAGACCCGGTCGGGGGTCTGCGGGCTGGCGCCCAGAGTCATAAGCGTGCTTTTCATCGACACATCGTGATCGAAGCGTTTCCAGGTTTTGCCGAAATCATCGCTGCGATACAGCGAACCGGCGCCACCGCGGGATGAATCGCTGAACGCCGCCAGCAGCGTTTCGGGATTATGGGGGAAAACCTGAACGTCGCGGCAATAGGTCAGGTCGGAGAATTTGCCGATGCCCATTTCCTCCCAGTTTTCGCCCTTGTCATGGCTGATGAAGAGACCCATCCGGTTGGCGAGAATGACCGTGCCCGGATGGGTCGGGCTGATGGTCACCGAATGCAGGTCCATCATTCCCTCGGTATGCAGGTCGCTGCCGATCTTGCTTTTCAGCCGGTCATGCGTGTCGGCCAGCGCGATCAGCCCGGCGCTGCAATCGGTCCATGTCCTGCCCCCGTCAAGGCTGCGGACAATGCCGGAGACTTCCAGCCCGGCATAGATTTCATCCTGGTTGGCGGGGTCGGCCGCCATCCGGATGACCCGGTTCGGAAATCCCATATCCACGAAGCCATCCGGTTTCGGCACATCCAGTTCGCGGAACGTCTCGCCGTCATCGTCACTCTTGTAGATCGATGTCCCTTCCGTGCCGACATACAGGGTCTTCTCCCCCGTCGGCAGAATGGACCAGACGCGGCGTTCCTTGCCCGGCAGGACGTGGTGGCTCCAGCTGTTCCCGCCATCATAGCTGCGATAGATACCGTCCTGCGCACCGACATAGACGGTGTCAGGGTTGCGCAGGATGATATGGCGGACCTCCAGGTCGTCCGGCAGGCCATCCGACACGGGCTGCAACTTTCCCGCGTTCCGGTCCAAACGGAACAGTCCCTGCGTCACGGCGCCGTTGGCTGCCTTATCCCAATAAGCCGCGCCGACAAATACTGAATCGCTCATATTTTCCCCCGTAAGAGCCAATCGAATAACCATTCCCAAAAGACTACTGACAACGCTAGTATATTGCGAGCATCCAGTGCGAGCACGCATAAGCCGACAGCACGATATATTTGGGAGATAAAGGCATGACCACGGCAAATGGCAATGGCAGCGGCGATTTCAAATGGGTCGGCAAGCGCCAGACGCGCCCCGACGGCGTCGACAAGGTAACCGGTCGTGCGAAATTCGGTGCAGACCACTCTGTCGCGAACATGCTTCAGGGCAAGGTCCTGCGCAGCCCACATGCCCATGCGTGGATCAGGTCGATTGACACATCGAAGGCGGAAGCCCTGCCGGGCGTGAAATCCGTCGTCACGTCGGCCGATTTCGCGCTCATGTCGACCGACATGGTGCAGAACGGCGAAATGCAGATCAACTATCGCGATTACGCGCATAACATGCTGGCGCGCGACAAGGCGCTGTACGAAGGCCATGCCGTCGCCGCCGTCGCCGCGACAAGCCTGGCAATCGCCACGGAAGCGCTGAAACTGATCAAGGTCGATTACGAAGTCCTGCCCCATGTCATCGATGTCATGGAAGCCTCGGCGCCGGATGCGCCGGTTCTGCATGACCACATCTTTACGGAAGGCGTTGAACCGAAGCCGACCAAGCCCTCGAACGTCGCCAAGCGCGTCCAGGTCAAATCCGGCGATATCGAAAAGGGCTTTGCCGAAGCCGATATCATCATCGAACGCGAATTCAAGACCGCCGCGGTGCATCAGGGATACATCGAACCGCATGCCTGCGTCGCGAGCTGGGCTGAAGACGGCGTCGCCGAACTGTGGTGCACCACGCAGGGCCATTTTGTGGCGCGTGCCAAATGCGCAAAAATTCTCGGCATCGATACGGCGAAACTGCGCGTGACCTCTTCGGAAATCGGTGGCGGGTTCGGCGGCAAGATTATCGTCTACCTCGAACCGCTTGCCCTCGCCCTGTCGCGGAAGGCCGGGCAGCCGGTCAAGATGACCATGACACGCGACGAAGTTCTGCGGGCAAGCGGGCCGACATCCGGATCCTTCATCAAGGCCAAGATCGGCGCAACCAAGGACGGGCGCCTGACGGCCGGACAGGTGGAACTGCACTACCAGGCCGGCGCTTTCCCCGGCGCACCGGTGATGCCCGGCGTCATGTGCGCCTTTGCACCCTATGACCTGGAAAATGTCGAAGCGGTTGCCTTCGACGTTGTATCGAACCGCCCGAAGGTCGCAGCCTATCGGGCGCCCGGCGCACCGATGTCCGAATACGCCGTCGAAGCGACAATCGACGAAATCTGCAACAGGACCGGGATGGATCCGATCGAATTCCGGCTGAAGAATGCCGCCAAGGAAGGCACCCGTGCCGCCTTTGGCCCGAAATTCGGTCCCATCGGGCTGGTCGAAACGCTGGAAGCCACCAAGAAACACCCGAATTACCATGTTCCGCTGGGCCCGAACCAGGGCCGTGGCGTTGCCTCGGGCTTCTGGTTCAACATCGGCGGCGAAACCTGCGTCACCGTCAACGTCATCGAAGACGGGTCGATCACGGTCATGACGGGCCTTCCCGACATCGGTGGATCGCGCGCCTCGCTCGCCCTGATGGTGGCAGAGGACCTCGGGGTCGATTATGACAAGGTTCGCCCCATCGTGGCGGATACCGCGGCGTTAGGCTTCACCTTCATCACGGCCGGCAGCCGCGGCACCTTCTCCGGCGGTTTGGCGGCGCATCAGGCGTCGCAGAAAACGATCGACGAACTGCGCTCCCGCGCCGCGAAAATCTGGGATATTCCCGTCGATGCGGTGGAGTGGAAGGATGGCGCGGCCCATCCCGCCGGATCGAATGCAGGTGAATTCGACCCGCTTTCGCTGGCCGAAATCGCCAAAACAGCCGGCAAGACGGGCGGGCCGATCGGCGGCGATGCGCGGATCAACGCCACTGGTGCCGCGCCCAGCTTCGGGACCCACCTGGTCGATGTCGAAGTCGATCCAGAAACCGGCCATGTCAAGGTCCTGCGCTATACTGTCGTGCAGGACGCGGGCAAGGCCGTGCAGCCCGACTATGTCGAGGGGCAGTTCCAGGGCGGCGCCGTCCAGGGCATCGGCTGGGCGCTGAACGAAGAATACATCTACAACAAGGATGGCAAACTGGAGAACGCCGGTTTCCTCGATTACCGGATCCCGGTTGCATCGGATGTACCGATGATCGATACGGTCATCGTCGAGGTGTCCAATCCGACCCATCCGTTCGGGGTGCGCGGGATCGGCGAAACGCCGATTATCCCGCCGCTTGCGGCCATTACGAATGCGGTTTCAAACGCGTTGAATATCCGCTTCACCGAAGTCCCGATGTCGCCGCCGAAAGTCCTGGCGGCGATTGAAGCGTCATACAGCCTGGCCGCCGACTGAACCCGACGGCCCTGCATCAAAAACCGCCGCGCGAAGCAATTCGTGCGGCGGTTTCGATTCCGGGTCCCGTGCTCCGCCGGTCAGTACCTGACAGGATCACGACGAGGTCAGCGCTCAGTCGTCGTCGGGGTCGAGCAGCCGGTGGACATGGATGACGAAGTATTTGGTCATGGCGTCATCGACCGTGGCCTGCGCCTTGCTGCGCCAGACCTTCTTCGCCTCTTCATAATTGGGGTACAGGCCGACCACATCGACCTTGTCGAGGTCTTCGAATTCGTTGTCGTCCAGTGACTTCAGCTTGCCGCCCAGAACCATATGCAATAGCTGCTTCGCCATGCTTAACCCTTCCGAACAGTGACAGTGAACGCTCACCGACGCCGGCCCAAAAAGGGCCAGGAGCTACTGAACCGATCCCGTGGCTGAAAATGGCGTCCCCAAGGGGATTCGAACCCCTGTTGCCGCCGTGAAAGGGCAGTGTCCTAGGCCTCTAGACGATGGGGACGTCACGCCCGGAGGTTTAATTGGCGCAGGCCCGCAGGTCAACCCCAATCTGCGGCCTTTTTCCGGCCCGGCAAGACTTGCCGTCATGGGCGGGTTTTGCCGCCCCGCCCGTTACCCTGCAGGTTCGGCCTGCCTATAAAGCTTTGTTTTTAATTATCTTTAGCGAATCCCACCATGGCATCTTCATTGCAGAGGAACAGCGCATAGGCAACCAGGGACACAGACATGACGGCGAGCTACATGTATATGCCGAGCATTACGGCGCTGAATGGACATAGCGCCGCATTTGCCTCGATCAGTCAGAATGTTTCCAACCTGACCACAAGCGGGTTCAAGAATTCCGAGACGCTGTTTTCGGATCTGGTGACCGATCGAAACGGCTCCATTTTCAGCCAGTTCAGCGGAATCAAACCCTCGACCCGCAATCTGGTCGAGCAGCAGGGCACCATTATCAGCACCAACCGCAATCTCGACGTGGCAATCGACGGCACCGGCTTTCTCGTCACCAATACGGCGTTCGACGGATCGGGCGACACGTTGCTGACCCGCGCCGGATCGATGGACCTCCGTGTGGTCGGCAGTGCCGGGGCGGAGCAGGCCTTCCTGGCCGACCAGAACGGCAATTTCATCCAGGGCTGGCCCAGCGACGGTGCGGGTGGTTTTTCCGTCGGCACCGGCCTGGGATCGCTGCAGCCGATCCGGGTCGACAGTGGCGCTGTCCAGTCCGCCGCCGTGGCAACGAGCACGGCAATCATGTCCGCCAACCTGCCCGCGGGATCCGCTACAGGCGCCAATTTCGATCTGAGCGTCGGCGTCTTCGACGACCTAGGCAATTCCCATGCCGTGCTGTTCGATTTCACCAAAAACGCGGCGCTGGATACCTGGGACGTGGTTGCAACGAGCCCCGATGGCGCCGTTTCAACCGGCTCGCCCTTCGCCATGACCTTCGATGCATCCGGCCTGATCGTATCGCCCGCAAATCAGACCGTAGGCATAGCCTGGACGAACCCCGCCACGGCAGCCGCCAG
>JAQCHR010000510.1 GCA_027619655.1 Pseudomonadota bacterium | reverse complement strand
TGGATATGCTTCCCTTAAATTATGAAACGCTCTAGGCCACCGCGCCGGCCCGGTCACGCCGCAGCGATTCCGTGGCCGCCACATCCACTTGCGCTGCCGCGTCCAGCACCACGCCGTATTCCTGCTGCGCGGCATCGATACTGACAAAACCGAGCCGCACGTCGCGCGCGACGGCATCCGGGTCGCGCGACAGCGGATCGCCATAGCCCCCGCCGCCCGGCATTTCGACGATCAGCCGGTCGCCGGCGGGGATCACCTGGAAGCCCTTGGCCTTCAGGTCCGCGCCGGATTGCAGCCGCAGCCGGCCGTTGCGCCCGGCGCTGCCGCCGTCGCGGCCGCGCGCCGGATGCACGACGCGCTCGAAACTGGCGAAGATGCCGAACGGCGCGTCCTCGCGGCTGGTGATTTCCATGACCTGGCCCAGCCCGCCGCGCTGCGCCCCGATGCCGCCGGAATCCGCCCGCAGGTCCTTGCGCCAGATGACCAGCGGGGTGATCGCCTCGGATATCTCCACCGGCACGTTGCGCACGCCGCTGGGATAGGGCGTCGCCGACAGCCCGTCCAGATGCGGCCGCGCGCCGGCGCCGCCGCTGTGGAAGGCCATCATCATGAACGACGTCGCCTTTGTCTGGCTGCGCGACGTGATGCCGTGCCCGGCGCCGAGCTTGAGGTTCCACAGGTTCGAGGTGCCTTCGGCAGGCACCCGGTCGGGCAGCGCCTGGTGCAGGCAGCCGAACACCACATCGGGCAGCATGTGCCCGATGGTGGAGCGCGCGACCACGGCGCAGGGATGCGGCGCGTTGACGATGGTGTTGTCCGGCGCGGATACCGTGATCGCGTCCAGCGTGCCCGCATTGTTGGGGATATCGGGCGCCACGACGCATTTCACGCCGAAGGCCGTATAGGCCTCCGTGTAGCACATCGGGCAGTTGATGCCGTAATCGGAGGTGCCCGACGTGCCGTCGTAATCCACATGGATATTGCCGTTGGAGATACTCAGTCGCGCGACCAGGTCGATCGGCGCCTCGATCCCGTCGATGCGCATCGCGTGCGACCAGCTGCCCTGCGGCATGGCGTTGATCGCGGCGGTGATCGCGGCACGGCTCTGTTCGATGATAAAGCCGCCCAGCGCGTCGAGCGTTTCGAGCCCGTATTCATCCATCATAGCGAACAGGCGCTTGGCCCCCGTCTCGTTGCACGCCGCCAGCGCGTAGAGATCGCCCTCGACCTGCACCGGTTCGCGCACATTGGCGCGCACCATGTTCAGGAACCATTCATTGATTTTGCCGGCGATCGCGAAGGGCATGATCGGCACGTACAGACCCTCGTGGTAGACCTGCCGACCGTCCGGCGACATGCCGATGCCACCGATATCGACAACATGGCTGGTGCAGGCGAACAGCGCGACCAGCCGGCCGTTGCGGAAGGCCGGCGACACGACGGTGAAATCATGCAGGTGGCCGGTGCCCTTCCACGGGTCGTTGGTCAGGTAGACATCGCCTTCCTGCATCCCGTCGGCCGGAAAAACATCCAGGAAGTGCACCACGGACCGCGCCATCGAATTGATATGGCCCGGCGTGCCGGTCACCGCCTGCGCCAGCATCTGCCCCTGCAGGTCGAAAACACCGGCGGAAATGTCGCCGGCCTCGCGCGCCGAGGTGCTGAACGCCGTGCGCACCAGGGTCTGCGCCTGTTCCTCGACCACCGACAGCAGCCGGTCCCACATGACCTGGTAGCGGATGCGGTCCATATTCGCGTCAGTCATGCTGCTTCCCCATGCTTCGTCATCACGATCTGGCCCCGCGCATTGACGGTGGCGCCGAAGCCGTTGGTCACCAGGGTGGTGGTTTCGTCCTCGACGATGATCGCCGGGCCGGACAGCATGGCGCCCGGGCGCAGGCTGTCGCGGGCATAGACATCCGCCTCGATCCACGCGCCGCCCGCCGGATCGAACAGGCGGTGGCGGGCTTCGGGTTCCGGCGCGTAGCGGTCGGGCGTGCCGCCCGCGTCCTGCAACGCAGGCCGGTCCGTCGCCAGCGACAGGGTCCAGGTCATCACCTCGACGCTGAGCTTGGGGATGGTGCGGCTGAACAGCGCGCTGTAGGCCCCGGCGAACCAGCCCGCCAGCTGGTCAGCGGCTTCCGGGCCGAAGGTTCCGTTCGGGATCGGCACCATGATCTCATGCCCCTGGCCGCGATAGCGCATATAGGCGCCGCGGGTTTCCACCAGCTTTTCGTCGGGTGCGCCAAGCCGCACCACCGCCTCCGCCTCCGCGCGCATGCCGGCAAAGAGCGTGTTGACGGCATCCGGGTCGAAGGCGCGCATATCCATGTAGCGCGTGCGCACGACCTCATAGGTGATCTGCGCCCGCAGGAAACCGATGGCCGAGCCGACGCCCGCGCCTTTCGGCACCACCACGGTATCGATGCCGAGCTTATCCGCCAGCCGCGCCGCATGCAGCGGCGCTGCACCGCCAAAGGCGACCAGCGCGCGGCCGGCCATATCCTTGCCGTTTTCAATCGCGTGGACCCGCGCCGCATTGGCCATGTACTCATCGACGATTTCCGATATGCCGGAGGCGGCGATATGGGTTTCCAGGTTCAGTGCCGCGCCGATGACCCGGTCGATTGCCGATGCGGCATTGCCCGGCTGCAGGGCCACCTGCCCGCCAGCAAAACGGGCCGGGTCGATCCGCCCGAGCACCACATCGCCATCGGTCACCGTCGGCCGGTCGCCGCCATTGCCGTAGCAGGCAGGGCCCGGCACCGATCCGGCGCTGCCGGGCCC
>JAQCHR010000509.1 GCA_027619655.1 Pseudomonadota bacterium | reverse complement strand
CCGCCGGTATAGCGCGCGGCCCGCTTCGTCGGCAGGGTGTGGTTGGTGCCGATCACCTTGTCGCCATAGGACACATTCGTGCGCGGTCCGAGGAACAGCGCGCCGAAATTGGTCATGTTGGCGAGGAAGTAATCCGGGTCGCGGGTCATGACCTGCACATGCTCGAAGGCCAGCCGGTCCGCCTCGCGCACCATCTCTTCATACGAGTCGCAGACGATGACCGCGCCATAGGCGTCCCAGGACGACCGGGCGATTTCCGCCGTCGGCAGGATATCCAGCAACCGCTCGATTTCCGACAGCGTATCCTTGGCCAGTGCCTCGGAATTCGTCAGCAGCACCGATGGCGATGTCGGGCCGTGCTCCGCCTGGCCCAGCAGGTCGGTCGCGCAGATTTCGCCATCCACGCTGTCATCGGCGATGACGAGCGTTTCGGTCGGCCCGGCGAACAGGTCGATCCCGACCCGGCCGTATAGCTGGCGCTTGGCTTCGGCGACGAACATGTTGCCCGGCCCGACCAGCATATCGACCGGCTCGATGGTCTGCGTGCCCAGCGCCATCGCGGCCACCGCCTGGATACCGCCCAGCACGAAGATTTCGTCGGCGCCACCCAGATGCATCGCCGCGACGATGGCGGGGTGGGGTCCGCCCTGGTGCGGCGGCGCGGTGGCGATGATGCGCTTCACGCCGGCGACCTTCGCCGTCACCACGCTCATATGCGCGGAGGCGACCATCGGGTACTTGCCGCCGGGCACGTAGCAGCCGACGCTGTTGACCGGGATATGCCTGTGGCCGAGCACGACGCCGGGCAGCGTTTCCACCTCGATATCCTGCATGCTGTCGCGCTGGTGTTGCGCGAAGTTGCGGACCTGCGCCTGGGCAAACCTGATATCCTCGAGATCCCGTTTGGCGACCCTGCCCATCGCCGCCTCGATTTCACGCTCCGACAGGCGGAAGGTTTCCGGCGCCCAGTTGTCAAACTTCCGCGACAGTTCCCGAACCGCCGCGTCGCCCTGCGCCGCGACATTGGCCAGGATGCCTTCGACTGTCTGGCGGACCTTTGCATCGTCGTCCGCCACGTCCTCGGCCGCCCGGCCCGTCTTCAGATACCGCGCCATATTTTCCTCCTCTGCAAATGCTGTTCAGGACATACCATGCCCGGCGGAACCTATGTGAGCGTATTTGCGTTCTCGATACGGGTAACCACGTTGTACCCTTCCGGGTGATCGGATAACGTTCACCAACACCATTTGGAACGCGCCTCTTAATCGCTACCGGGTCTCGCATATGCATGGCACACGACAACGGCCGGAAGCCCATCGCACGGCACTTCTGGAACGCTACAGGCATGTCAGACGGGCCAGCCATGATATCGCCGCGCCGCTATCCGCCGAAGACCAGCAGGTCCAGTCCATGGAGGACGCCAGCCCGACCAAATGGCACATGGCGCATGTCAGCTGGTTTTTCGAAACCTTTATCCTGATCCCGTTTGCCAAAGACTACACGCTGTTCGATCCGGCGTTCGGCTACCTGTTCAATTCGTATTACGAGGCCGTCGGCCCGCGTCATGCACGGCCGCAGCGCGGCATGCTGACCCGGCCCGCCCTGTCCCGGGTCATGGAATATCGGGCCCATGTCGATCGGGGCATGGCGGAATTCATCGAATTCACCCCGGCCGAAAAACTGGACGAGGCCCTGGCGCGGATCGAACTGGGCCTGAATCACGAACAGCAGCATCAGGAACTGGTGCTAATGGATATCAAACATATGTTTTTGTGTAACCCGCTGCTGCCCGCCTATCGCGACACGCGGCCGGAAGCCGGCGCGTCGGCGGCGGCGGACTGGACAGCCTTTCTCGGCGGCGTTTACGGGATCGGCCATGACGGTGACGGCTTTGCCTTCGACAATGAGGGGCCCCGGCATGACGTCCTGCTGCAGGCCTTCCGCATTGCCACCCGGCGCGTCACCAACGGTGAATACATGGCATTCATCGACGATGGCGGATACCGGCATTCGGAATTCTGGCACATGGATGGCTGGGGCACGGTCAACCGGGAAGGCTGGCAGGCGCCCCTATACTGGTCGCGGCAGGACGGTGATTGGCGCGTCTTCACGCTGTCCGGCGAGCACGATATCGATCCCGACGCGCCGGTTTGCCATGTCAGTTTCTATGAGGCTTCGGCCTATGCCGCCTGGGCCGGAAAGCGCCTGCCCCTGGAAACCGAATGGGAAGTCGCCGCCGCATCGATACTGGCATCCGGCGGCGGAGGCGGCGACCTGGCACAACTCGCTGGTAGCGATGTCTGGGAGTGGACGGCCAGCCCCTATACCGCCTATCCGAAATTCGAAACCCCGCCGGGGGCGATCGGGGAGTATAACGGCAAATTCATGGTCAGTCAGATGGTGTTGCGCGGCGGCAGCTTTGCGTCGCCGCTCGGCCATATACGGCATACCTATCGCAACTTTTTCTACCCGCACCAGCGATCGGCCTTCAGCGGGATCCGTCTTGCCGATTACGGCTGATCCGACGACGGACCGGTAACCGGTAACCGCCTATTCAGGCGTCGCGACGTTGTCCGCAGGTGTATCCTCCGCCTTCTTGGCATCGGCCTTTTCCCGCTTTGCCTCGTCCCGTGCGGCTTTCTTCGCGGCCTTCCCGCGTTCGCGTTCCATGCGTTCAAATTTATAATTTGGCTTGCGCGGCATCTTTCGTCCTTTCGCTCGTTCGACTCTGCGAGCTTTATTGCTCTATTCCCCGTTCAGCAGACCGCCAAACAGAATTTGAATCCTTCGC
>JAQCHR010000508.1 GCA_027619655.1 Pseudomonadota bacterium | reverse complement strand
AAGAGCAGCACCAGCTATGAAGAAGCCGGTGGACACCAGTTCTTACACCACTCGGTGGGACACTACTCAATATGTACTTGAGATTGCTTCATTCGGACGGTATTTTACATTCGGCATGCTTAATACGGATGGCTTCCGTTGGACGGCCGCTGAATTAAAAATTACCGCAGGGAGAGTTGTTTTGAAGAAATTCTTGGTGACAATATTCTCGGTGATGTCGTTTGTTGCAGTCAGCGGCTTCATTGTTTCGGCGACGGAGGCACAGGCGGCGCCGTTCAAGGTCGGCCCCAAAAAATGCCAGGAATGCCATACGGCGGAGGCAGAAGTCTGGAAAGGCACGGCCCACTTCAAATCCTACAAGGATATCCACAAGCACGATAAGGCGGATGCGATCGTCGAGGCTGTTGGCGACAAGCGCATGAAACGATCCGAAACCTGCACGATCTGCCATTACAGCGAAGAGCAGAAGGACGCAGGCGACAAGCCGAAACAGGTTGCGGGTCCGTCCTGCGAAAGCTGCCATGGCGCGGCGTCCGACTGGATCAACATCCACAATGATTACGGCAAGGGCGTGAAGCGGGAAGACGAGCCGGCCGCACACAAGGCCGAGCGCATCGCAAAGGCGGAAGCGGCCGGGATGATCCGTCCGGACAAGCTGTTCGACGTGGCGTCGAACTGCATGGCCTGCCACGGGCTGGCCCGCGACGAGCTGGAGGCCAAGGACGCGGCGGCAATGCTGGACGCCGGGCATCCGCTCAAGCCGGAGTTCGAACTGGTCAGCTACAGCCAGGGCACGGTGCGGCACCGCTTCTATCCTCCGGATGTGACGGTCAACAAGGAAATGACCCCGGCTGAACTGTCGCAGTTGTATGTCGTCGGCCAGGCGGCCGCGCTGGTCAGCGCGAAGCAGGCCATGTCGAAATCCGACCATGCCAATTACAAGGCCGCCCAGGAAAAGCGGATTGCCACGGCGACCGCAGCGTTGGACGCGGTCAAGGGGCAGGTGCCTGAAGCGGCCGCGCTGCTTGCGGATCCGAGTGTCGCCAATGGCCGCGCGCTGGCCGCGGCGGTCAAGGGTAAAGACCTGACCGGCGCCGTTGGCGGCATGCTTCCGAAGGACCGTAAATAGTATTGACACTCCCGCCTCCGGGCGGAAGGGTGTGTAACGGTCGGAAGTAGTTTCGGGGGCAAAGTCTTGGTGGATGTCGCGGGTAGAGCAACGATGGAGCGGCCACAGCGGTGGTCGACTCCCTTTGGCGCGGAGATGACGCAAGACGACGTTGAGTCGCTGCTGCGCCGCCCTGACATCGCCGCAATCGAATCCGATAATTTTCCCAAACATACGCCCTTGCAGGGGGTCCTGCTGAACGATACGCGGATCGTCCGGTTCCGGGCCGGCGATATTGTCGTGCGGGAAGGTGACTACGGGAACTCGGCTTTCCTGGTGCTGGAGGGCAGCCTGCGGGTTGTGCTGGCGCCGGAACTGCCGCAATCGCTGCTCGGGCGCCAGCAAACCGGAAAGAAGGGTTTTTTCGAGGCGCTGTCCCAGCTCTGGACGAATTCGACAGTGCCGGAAGTGCGCGACATTTCGCGGTACCAGGGGCAGGGGCTGCGCGGCGGATCAGACAGCGCCAGCGCCCGGGTCTTCCTGCAGGACGTGCCCGCGGTGCTGGACAAGCACCGCACCGCAAAGCTGGAGGACGGCGCGCTGTTCGGCGAACTGGCCGCGCTTGGCCGGGTGCCGCGGACGGCGACGATTTTCGCGGAGCAGGAGGCGACCCTGCTGGAAATCCGCTGGCAGGGCCTGCGGGAGCTGCGCAAGTATGACGAAGGCTGGCGTCGGATGATCGACCAGCGCTACCGTGAAAACGCACTCAAGACCCATCTGCAGGAAAGCATAATGTTCTCGCGCCTGGACGAGAATGCCCTGCATGCCGTCGTCGACAAGGTCCTGTTTGAAACATACGGGGCGTTCGACTGGAATGTCGCGTTCCAGCGCCAGCGCCAGAGCGGTAACGCCAAGGAACCGGTGATTGCGAAACAGGGCGAATATCCCGATGGCGTGCTGATGATCCGCGCCGGTTTCGCCCGCGTCAGCGTGCGCCACGGCAATGGCGAGCGGACGCTGACCTATCTCGGCGCCGGGGATCATTTCGGCCTGGGCGAACTGTATACGGCCTGGAAAAACCCCGAAGTGCCGGACATCGCGCTCTATACCACGCTGACGGCGCTGGGTTATGTCGATGTCATCCGGGTGCCGGCGCCGGTCCTGGAAGAACATGTTTTTCCTTTCATGGAGCAGCCGACATCGACGACGATGGATATCGCCTCGAAACCGGTTGCCGACGATGCCATGATGGAATGGGCTGTCGAGGAACGCTTTATCAATGCGACGCGGTCGATGGTGATAGACTTGGATCGCTGTGTGCGCTGCGACGATTGCGTGCGCGCCTGCGCCTCGACGCATGGCGGTAATCCGCGCTTCCGCCGGCATGGGCGGACATTCGACAACATAATGGTGGCGAATGCCTGCATGCATTGCGCGGATCCGGTCTGCATGATCGGCTGCCCGACCGGGGCAATCCATCGAACCGTTGAAAGCGGCATCGTCGTCATCAACGACCTGACCTGTATCGGCTGCGCCACCTGCGCGAATTCATGCCCTTACAACAATATTGCGATGGTCGCGATTCGTACGAAGGACGGACATACGATTGCCGACCCGAATACGGGCAAGCCGATCTTCAAGGCGACCAAATGCGATTTCTGTGACAATAGCCCCGGCGGCCCGGCCTGTGTCC
>JAQCHR010000507.1 GCA_027619655.1 Pseudomonadota bacterium | reverse complement strand
AGGCAGGACGGTGTTCGCTGCCTCGGCTCGAACTCAACTGGGCATTATTCGAGGTGCCCTTAAGTATAGTGTCTCCGTTATTTCCATGTTTCGTTTCCCCTGCCTGCCCCCGGTGAGGTCGGCCGTTGGTTGACCGGGGCGGCAGCGGTTCAGTTTACGATCTAGAGGGTGCGGGGCGTCTGCGCAGCGATGCGCTGGCGCATCGTGCTTGTCTTATAGGTGCGGGGTGGGGTTCGGGTCGTCTGCGCAGTCCGGCGCAACGCGCCGGATGCTGGTCTTATCGGCGCGGGGAGCGCAACGCCGATGCCCGTGCGCGGGCCGTCTGGGCTTTTGCCGTCGCGCCGCATTTTTCCAGGGCCTCGCCATACATTGCCCATGACGGCGCGCTCGTCGGCGCCATGTCGGTGCGTTCCGCCGTCAGCACCCGCGCGAGGTCATGCCGTTCGTCCCGGATCGCGGCATGGATCAGCATTTGATCCCAGACATCGCGCTGCGCCCAGCTGCCGCCCAGCTGCAGCATGCCGTAGCGGGCCTGCATCATGATGTCGATTACCCGGGCGTCGTCCTTTGCGCCATAGGCCATGATCGCCTCGGCGACCGGAATACCGGCGTTGCGGTAAATCGCCGCCAGGGTCACCGTGCCGTCCGTGTGCTCGTCGGCAAAGGCGCGCATCGTTTGCAGCAATGCCTGTGCCGCATCGTGGCGGCCGGCCTTGGTCAGCGCCATCATGTAATGCACATCGTTGAAGGGGCGCAGCCGCGTATCCCCCTTGGCGGCGCAGACATCGGCGACCGATTCCCAGCGGTCGCCGACATCGATGCCCAGCATGTCGAGCCGCATCAGCGTGCCGGACGCATTGCAGATATCGATATTGTCGGCGAACGGTTCTGGCCAGAATTCCCTGTCATAGGCGGCCAGCACGTCGTCGAACCGTTCCAGCTCCAGGTAATGCAGCGCCCGGTGCCACCACATATGCCGGGCGAAGATGCCGCGCTTTTGCCAGGCGGCTTCATGCCCGTCGATCCAGTCGATGCCGTCCTGCCGGCGGCCCTGCGCTTCCAGCACATGGGCGACGCAATGCCCGGCCCAGATATCGTTCTCGTTGATTTCCACGGCGCGCTTGCCCATCGGTTCGGCGCGGGCGAGGTCGTTGTTTTCCTCCAGCGAGAATGCCCGGCAGCCCAGCACATAGCCGTAACCGGGCACGGATTCATCCCAGCGCGGCATGACCCGGGCCATGGAATCGCGCATCTGCGCCAGATCGCCGAGGAAGAAATGCATGGTATGGGCGATCCGCAGGGCCAGGATGTCATGCGGATGGTCGATCAGGATCGAATCCCAGATCGCGTTCATGCGGCGGATATCGCCTTCGCACCAGGCGGCCAGCGCCTCGACATGCATGCGTTCGCGCGGCGTCGCGCCCGCGGCCAGGCTTTGTGCCTTCGCCAGAGCCTCGCGGCTGAGCGGCACCAGATGGGCATGGGACGGCAGCAGGTTGAAATAACCGCGCAGGACCTGGCCCATGATCATGTCGGGATCGGCTTCCGAAACTCGTTTCAGCAGCTCCGCGGCATCCCGTCCGGAGGCTAGGAATTCATCGATGCTGTCGTCGAAGGCGTCCACGGCGGCCTGGCTGGAGGCGGTAAAGGCGAGCCCGCGCTTATCGTCGTACATGGAAAGCTGTCTCCTGGGTCATCCGGCAACCAACATTTTCCATAAATCTACCACATTGTCTCCCTTCATTGCTGACGGAACGGGGCGGCAGCGGTGGGATCGAAGGCATCGCGACGGTGCATCGCGCATCGGTTGTCCTAAACCACCAGATCGCCAACCCGTCGGTCGTGCCGATAAACGAACTTGTCCTGCTGCACGTGATCCCAAAGGCGGTTCAGGAATTCTTGGCTCTCGTCCAATGCCGTGCAGACAATCGATGAAAGGGGACGGCGCCCGAGGTAGAGCGCCTGGCGCCCGGTGTCGGGATGGGTGCGAATGATGGGGTGATCGGCGCCCGGGACGGTCCTGATGTCCGCGATGTGCTCGAAGCCCGGTGTGACGCTTCCGTCACTGGGATGGGTCGCCGCATGATGGAAACGTCTTCCTTCGATGCGGGCGCGCAGGTCGGCCGGAAGCCACGCCAAATTCGACGCGAACAATCTGGCGGCGTCGGGTATAGTCGCGTTAGAGGAATACGACGCCCGCTCATGACTGCGAGAGTGATATGACCAACGTTAATGCAACCTCCATTGATAGCTCGACCGTCGATTTCGGCGCCGATGAGGCCGCCATGACGCGTTACAAGGAAGATGGCACGGCCCGCGCGCTCGCCATGAATAATCGCGGGCCGGTGCGCTTTACCGCCGATGGCAAGCTGGACCCGGCGATACTGGAGTCCTATTGGCGCCACGGGTTTTACATCTTCGAGGACTTTGCCACCGAACAAGACCGCAAGGATTTGGAACGCGATGTGGCCGAATTGATCGACCGCGCGCCGGTGAGCAACGATGCAAAGGTGGACAAATATGGGCGCCCGGCATTGAACGCGGGGTTAAAAGCCAAATCCTATCGGATGGTCAAACCGTTGTCCGACCCGCTGGGTGGCACGGCCAAGTTTCTTGGCCGTCACCCGGTCAAAATGCTGGAGCCGGACGCCGCACCCGATGCGCCGGACTATGTGGTGCACAACATGAGCGGGTCCTTGCAACATTCCGAGGCGTGCTTGCGATTTTATGGCCATCCGAATTTGCTGGCCATCGCAGAGGCCGTGAACGGCCCGGACTTCACGCCCTTCTCCGAAAGCGTG
>JAQCHR010000506.1 GCA_027619655.1 Pseudomonadota bacterium | reverse complement strand
CCTATACCTATGCCAGGGTACCGCCGGGGTTCTGGGTGCAGGAATGGTTCGACCTCAGCCGCAACCCCTACGACAAGCTCGGGCATTTTATCCAGGGCGTGACGCCGGCCCTGCTCGCCAGGGAAATCCTGTTGCGCCTGCGCTTCGTCGTGCCGGGGAAGATGCTGGGCTTTCTCGCGGTCTGCGTCGCGCTGGCATTCAGCGCCTTCTATGAGCTGATCGAGTGGTGGGTGGCGCTGCTGGCGGGACAGGGCGCCGTGGACTTCCTCGGCACCCAGGGCGATCCCTGGGATACCCAGTGGGACATGTTCCTCGCGCTGGCCGGCGCCATCGCGGCAGTTACCCTGCTGCGGCGCCTGCATGACCGGCAGATCACCGCCCTTCCAAAGCAGCGCTGAGGTTTATCGCGCGCCGAAAATCCGGTCATAGGCGGCCTGGGTCACGGCGCCGCCCTGGTTGATCGGCATATCCTTCGCCTTTTCCCGCAGCCGCAGGCGATAGGCATATTCATGCGGCATCTGGCCATAGGGGTCCGGCGCGCCCAGTTCCTTGGCGCAGTGCGCCGCCCAGTCGGCATTCCAGATGAATTCCCGCGCGACGCCGACCAGATCCGCCTGTCCCTGCTGCAGGATCGTCTCGGCTTCCTGCGCCGTCGTGATCCCGCCAACCGCAATCGTCATGATCTCGGCCTCGCGCCGGATGCGTTCGGCAAAGCCGGCCTGGAACTGGACGATCCGCGGCACCATCGGCATATCCGTATCGCCAGTGATGCCGCCGGAGGAACAGTCGACCAGATCGATATCCCGCTGCTTCAGCGCCTTTGCCAGTTCGATCGTATCCTCCAGTCCCCAGATGCCGCCCTTGCCATCGACGCAGGAAACACGAAAGAAGACCGGCTTGTCGGACGGCCAGGCGTCGCGCGTGACTTCCGCCACTTCCAGCGCGAATCGCATGCGGCCTTCCAGGTCGCCACCGTAACCGTCCGTGCGGTGATTGCTGATCGGCGACAGGAACTGGTGGATCAGGTAGCCATGCGCGCCGTGCACCTCAACGACATCATAGCCGGCATCCATCGAACGGCGCGTCGCCTCGCGCCATGCATCCAGCACCGTGCGGATATCGTCCCGGTCCATTTCCCTCGGCGTGAAGCGGCGCGGCAACTGGTCCAGCGCGCTGGGCGCCAGCCCCTGCCAGGGCGCAAATCCGTCCTTGATGTCGTCATCGGTCAGCGGCCGCCAGTCTTCCGTAGCACCATGGCAGGACGCCTTGCGCCCCGCATGGCCAAGCTGGATCGCCGGCACCGCGCCCTGCTGGCGGATGAAATCGTTGATGCGGCTGTATTGCGGAATATGCCGGTCATCCCATATGCCGGCGCAGTCATAGGTCTTGCGCCCGCGCGCCTCGACCGCCGTTTCCTCGCCGAAGATCATCCCGGCACCACCAAAGGCCAGCCGCCCGAGATGCGCCATCTGCCAGTCGCCTGGCCCGCCTTCGACGGAGTTGTACTGGCACATCGGCGACACCACGATCCGGTTCTTGGCGGTCACCCCGCGCAGGCTGATCGGCGTAAACAGAAGCGGCGGGGCGGTATTGCTGTCGGCTGTCATTAGGTGGTCCTCCGGTCCGGCGCATCTGGCCGGATCAAACTGGTTCTTGTTCGTTGTCGGATCAGTGGAACTCGTCATGCTGCCGGAGCGGCACCCGCGCCAGCAGCAGGCCGACCAGAATACCGGTGCCGAACAGGACAAAAATCAATACCGCGCACGGCATGGACAAGCTCCAGATCAGGAGATTCACCTCAACCGTCGCAATATTCTGCAGTGTGAACAGCAAGACGACGCCGGCCACGACAATGCCCAACCAGAACCGGAAACTTTTCACCGTCCGCTCCTCGCCCGCAAGATTAGCGCACTCCCGCTTCGGCGCGCACCTGAAAATCGTTGCGACCGGACCGGTCGGTCCCGCGCAGCAGGAACAGCGAATGATTGGCCAGGCTGTTGCCGCCGCGCGCCCTATGCATCTCCGCCGCCACGTTCCGGTCGTAAACCGAATCGGTCGGCATCAACCGCAGCGTCATGCCGCGACGCGGCTTGTCCGAGGTATTGCGTTCCGAGCCATGCGCCAGAAAAACGTCATGCAGCGACATTTGCCCCGCTTCGAGGATCAGGTCCTCGGCGATGCCTTCGTCGAATTCGGTCGGTTTCAGTTCCTGCTGCAGCACATATTCCGGATTGTTCTTCTGTTCATGCGCCATCAGGCGCTTGTCCTTGTGCGATCCGGGGATGAACCGCAGGCAGCCGTTTTCCAAGGTCGCGTCATCGACCGCGATCCAGACCGTGCAGGTGGCCAGTGGCCGGATCGGCCAGTATTCGCCGTCCTGATGATACGGCGTCTTCTTGCCGTTCAGCGCCGGCTTGGCGAAGAAGCTCATGTTCCACAGCGCGATATCCGGCCCGATCAACTGTTCGGCCATGTCCAGGATATGGGGATCGCGGGCGTAGTTCAGGAAGGCCAGGTCGTAGGACAGCAGGGCGGAACAATTGTCCCGGAACGACGGATACCGTGCCAGCAGGCGGTCATGATCCTTCCGGATCGCCGCCAGCGTTTCGTCGGAAAGCCGGTAATCGGGCACGACATAGCCCTTTTCCCGGTATTGCGCGATCTGCGCATCTGTCAGCATGCCCGGTTCTCCCCCAGAGGTTTCGGAATGCATTGTAGCGGCTGGCCGCAAAAAGGAAACCGAGGCGGCGGGGGCGGATATGCCGCGGAATCAAAAACGGGCGCCGGCTTCAAGGTAGCCCGGC
>JAQCHR010000505.1 GCA_027619655.1 Pseudomonadota bacterium | reverse complement strand
TGTGGACCGACGGGCCGCGCATCATGGCGCTCAACGACTCGTTGCTTGACCGCTTCTTCGATGCTCCATAGAGTCTGGTTCAAAGGTTTCCCTAAGGGAATCCGGCGTTGAAATAACCGCAGGGGTAGCAATATGGCAACGGTTAAGGTTTCGGACGATGATTTCGACACGAGCGTGCTTGGCTCCGGCCAGCCGGTTCTGGTCGATTTCTGGGCTGAATGGTGTGGACCGTGCAAGATGATTGCGCCGGCGCTGGAGGAAATCGCCACGGATATGGCCGGCAAACTGACGATTGCGAAGCTGAATATCGACGACAATCCGCAGACTCCGGCGAAATACGGCGTCAGGGGCATTCCGACCCTGATCATTTTCAAGGATGGGCAGGTCGCCGCGACGAAAGTCGGCGCCCTGGCAAAGACCCAGCTTGCACAATGGGTTGAATCCGTCGTCTGACGGTTCGCTGTTTTACACGAAAGGCTCCACCGGTTCGGGTGGGGCCTTTTTTTTGTGCTGACCTGATCTAATGATGTTCCGCCAGGACCCGGCCGGCGAGGTAGAGCGAGCCGCAGATGAGGATTCGGGCCGGTTCTGCTGAGGACGCGACGATTCGGGAGACCGCTTCCGCCATCGACGGTGCCGGTACGGCGCGGGCATTTCGGGAAACCGCGGCAGCGGCGGTCTGTTCGGCGGTCAGGCTGGCTTCCTCGCCCGGAATGGCGACCGTTTGAATCTGCTGCACATAGGGGCCGAGCGGCTGGAAGAAAGCGCCCGCATCCTTGCTGTCCAGCATGCCGGCCACGAGAAACAGCGGCCGGTCCTGCCAGTCGCGGGCGACCTGTCCCAGCACGATTCCGGCGGCCGCGTTATGCCCGCCATCGAGCCATAACTCCCAGCCGCGCGGCAGCATGTTGACCAGCGGGCCGCCACGCAGCCGCTGCAGCCGTCCGGGCCAGGAAACCCGGGTCAGACCCTCGGCGATGGCGGCGTTGCTGACCTTGAAATCGCGCAACTGCCCGATACAGGCGACAGCCATGCCCGCATTGTGGATCTGGTGCGCGCCGGGCAGTGCCGGGGCGGGATACTGCCGGATTCCGGCGCCGCGCCGCACCCGCAGGCTGGTTGCGTCGCCCGATACCCCCCAGTCGGCGCCATGCCGGAACAGGGGCGCGCCCAGCGTCCGCGCCTGTTCCGCGATGACGGCGGCGGCTTCCGGCGGCTGTTCGCCGATGACCGACGGAACGCCCGGCTTCTGGATCGCTGCTTTCTCGCCGGCAATGGCCGTTATCGTCGGTCCCAGGAACTGGACATGGTCGATCGAGATGGGGGTGATGGCGGTCAGGGCCGGCCGGTCCACGACATTGGTCGAATCGAACCGGCCGCCCAGCCCGGTTTCCAGCAGCACGATGTCCGCCGGTGTTTCCGCGAAGGCGCGGAAGGCGGCGGCGGTGGTGATTTCGAAGAAGGTGATCGGCCGCCCTTCATTGACGATTTCGCAATAGCCCAGCAATTGCGCCAGGCGTTCTTCCGGAATCAGCTCGCCGGCCAGCCGGATCCGCTCGTTGAACCGGACCAGATGCGGCGAGGTGTACACATGGACGCGCTTGCCGGCGGCTTCGAGCATGGCGCGCAGGAAGGCGATCAGCGAGCCTTTGCCGTTGGTGCCGGCGACATGGACAACCGGCGGCAGCCGGTCCTGCGGGCGACCGAGGCGTTCCAGCAGATCGAGCGTCCGGCCCAGCGACAGGTCGATTTTCTTGGGGTGCAACGTCATCAGACGCGCGAGGACGGCGTCGCTGCTGCGCGGGTCCATGGAGCGGGCTATCCGATCTGGAGCGGCGGGTCTTCTGGCTGCGCCTTGTCATTCGAACCCGGAATTTGCAATTCCGCGTCGTCGCCATCGGATTTCGGCGCGGCGGCGGGGCGCGGGTTGCGCAGCAGGTCCATCAGCCGGATCAGCGTATTGCGCAGGGCCGCGCGCGGCACGACACAGTCGATCATGCCATGTTCCAGCAGGAATTCGGCCGTCTGGAATTTTTCCGGCAGGTTTTCGCGCACCGTCTGTTCGATCACCCGCCTGCCGGCAAAGCCGATTGTGGCGCCGGGTTCGGCCAGGTGGATATCGCCCAGCATGGCGAAACTGGCGGAAACGCCCCCGGTGGTCGGGTCGGTCAGCAGGACGATATAGGGCAGCCCCGCTTCCTTGACCTCCTGCACGGCAACGACGGTGCGCGGCAACTGCATCAGCGACAGGATGCCTTCCTGCATGCGGGCGCCGCCCGATGCGGGGATCACGACCAGCGGCGCATGCTCGCTGACGGCCCGCCGCGCGGCGGCGACAAAGCCCGAGCCCGCGGCGATTCCCATCGACCCGGCCATGAATTCGAAATTCAGCGCGGCGATCACCACCGTCTGCCCGCCCATCCGGCCCGTGGCGACGACGACGGCATCGCGTTCCTTCGTCGCGTTCCGCGCTTCCTTCAGCCGGTCCGTGTAGCGCCGTCGGTCGCGGAAGCCCAGCGGATCGTCCGGCGTGCCGGGCACATCGACCCGCTGGAAGACGCCGTCATTGAACAGCATCTTCAGGCGCTTTTCGGCGGAAATGCGCAGGTGATGGCCGCAATGCTGGCAGACATGCAGGTTTTTTGCGAGATCCCGATGAAAGATCATCTGGTCGCATTCCGGGCATTTGCTCCAGAGGTTGTCCGGCACCTCGGTCCTGTGCACCAGGGCCTGCAGCTTGGGTCGAACGAAATTGGTCAGCCAGCTCATGCTTTCAACCCGCCTGCCAGTTCCCGGACAAAACCCAG
>JAQCHR010000504.1 GCA_027619655.1 Pseudomonadota bacterium | reverse complement strand
TTGTAATCAATCGTCGGCGCGTTCGGCCCGCTGAACGGACAGGACTTGCGCCGCCGGAAAAACGGCCGGCGACCGCCACCACCACCGCCACTGCCCTCTGAGGATCTCTCGTCGCTCATTCCGAATCTCCCTTACCTTCTCGTGCTGTCCCGGAACCTTCGCTGCTCGAAGAATTGCTGTCCGATGAATCGTCCCGGTCATTGCGGGGGCGATCGCGTTCGTAGCGGCCGCCGCGTTCGCCGCGGTTTGCCATGACGACCGAGGGTTCCTCGGGCAGGTCATCGGTGCGCAGCGTCATGAGGCGCAGGACGTCCTCGTTGAGGCCCATCTGGCGCTCCATTTCGCGGACGGTCGCGACCGGGGCTTCGTAATTGAACAGGACGTAATGGCCCTTTTTATTTTTTTTCATTCTGTAGGCCATGCTCTTGAGGCCCCAGTATTCGCGGCGGGCAATCCGGCCGCCATCGCCGGTAATGATCTCCGCCATCGCATCGCTGATGGTATCGACCTGCGCGGAGGAAATATCCTGGCGGGAAATAAAGACGGTTTCGTAGTACGGCATTGCGTACTCCTTCTGGCTAATACGGCCCGGCGTCCCTGTTTACGGGGATCGACCCGAACCTGAGCCGGCAGCCCAATACTGCCAGCAAGGAGTGGTTCCTTTCGGAAGGCGTGCACTATACACATTCCAACGCGGTGGAAAAGGAAATTCGCAAATTATTCAGATATATCGCCGACGGTATGAATTACCAATCCGCCGGCGGGCCTGTTTTTGGCGCGACAGAGGAGCATTACGCATTGGCGGCCATCACGCGCCGGGGCGGGCCTATGCATGGAATGGCGTCGCGGCAGCAAATATAGTATCCCATAGCCCCTATAACCCCCTGGAGGAGAAATACCGACGTGCTCGCATCAATGACAGGTTTCGCCCGGGAACGCGGCGAACTGGCCGATACCGCCTGGGAGTGGGAAGTAAAGAGCGTGAATTCGCGGGGGCTCGATATCCGGACCCGGTTGCCGGCGGGCAATGACGATGTCGAACTGGCGGTAAGGGACGCGATCGGCAAGATGTTCAAACGGGGATCGATCAATGCGTCCCTGAACCTGCAACGCAACAGCGGCGAGTCCTCGCTCCAGGTCAATCGCGCGTTCCTGCAGCAGTTGCTGGATGTCGCGCGGGAAATGGGCAGCGAGACTCCCCAGGTCGAGGCTCTGTTCGGGGTTCGCGGCGTGGTTGAACCGCAGGAGGCCGTCCGGGATGAGGCGGCGGAAGAAGCGTGCCGCAAGGCATTTCTGGAATCCTTCTCCCGGGCGCTCGAGGCGCTGCAGGCCGCAAGGCTCAGCGAAGGCCGCAAACTGCTGGTGATGCTGGAGGCGCGGGTTTCGGAAATGGAGACGCTGGTCGTCGCCGCGGAAACGGCTGCCAATGCGCGGCAGGAAAGCGCACGGGACCGGCTGGCCATCCAGGTTGCGGCGCTGCTTGAGGCGACGAATGTCGTTTCGGAGGACCGGCTGGCGCAGGAACTGGCGCTTCTGGCGGTGAAGAACGACATATTGGAGGAAATCGACCGCCTCAAGGCGCATATCGCCCAGGCGCGTGAATTGCTGGGGGAAGGGACCGCCATCGGCCGGCGGCTCGATTTCCTGTGCCAGGAGTTCAATCGCGAAGCGAATACGCTGTGTTCGAAATCGAACGATATCGCAATGACGCGGATCGGCCTGGACCTCAAGGCCACCATCGATCAGTTGCGTGAACAGGTACAGAATGTGGAGTGAACACCGTTGAATGATGATCCGTTTGCCGTGCGCCGTCGCGGGTTGATGTATGTGCTGTCATCGCCGTCCGGCGCGGGCAAGACGACGATCTCGCGCGAGATCCTTGCGCGGGACAGCGAGATTACGATGTCGGTTTCGGCGACGACGCGGCCCAAACGGCCCGGCGAACGGTTCGGGATCGACTATGAATTCATTGATGTGACGACCTTCAACCTGATGGTCAACCGCCGCGAATTCCTCGAATACGCCAAGGTCTTCGACAATTACTACGGCACGCCGCGCGCGCCGGTGGAGGCGTTGCTGGCGCAGGGACGCGACGTCCTGTTCGATATTGATTGGCAGGGTACCCAGCAGTTGATGGAACAGGCGCGGGACGATCTGGTCAGCGTCTTCATCCTGCCGCCGTCCATGCGGGAACTGGAGCACCGGCTGAAGACCCGGGCGCAGGACAGCGCCCAGGTGGTCGCCTCGCGGATGGCGAAGGCGGCGGATGAAATGACCCATTACGCCGAATATGATTACATCATCATCAATCACGACGTGGCGGAAAGCGTGGATTCGGCGCTTGCCCTTCTGAAGGCCGAACGGCTGCGCCGTGACCGGCAGATCGGACTGGGCGAATTCGTCAAGGGCTTGCGTCAGGGCCGTTAAGGCAGATCAGGCTTGTGCGTCTATTTTGTACGTGACGCCTGGTAGGCCCTGGCCAGCGCGGCGAAGCCCGCGATGTCGATGGTTTCGGCGCGGGCGGTGGCGCTGATCCCGGCGTTGTCGAGCAGCGCCGCCGGGTCGGCGACGAGGCCTTTCAGCGCGGCCCGCAGCATCTTGCGGCGCTGGCCAAATGCCGCGGCGGTCACTTTTTCCAGCGCTTCGCGACCCGCCGGATAGGGTAGATCCGTATAGGGCGTCAGCGACACAACGGCGGAATCGACCTTTGGCGGCGGGGTAAAGGCGCGCGCCGGAACATTGAATACCCGTTCCGTCCGGCAGCGCCAATTGGCCAGGACGGAGAGGCGGCCATAGGCCGCATCGCCGGCC
>JAQCHR010000023.1 GCA_027619655.1 Pseudomonadota bacterium | reverse complement strand
CTGCGTGCTGTCGGCTGTCGCCTTGGGCGCCATAAACCGGTCCATCATCTGGTTCGTGTTCACGCAGCGAACGTACCGCGTTCAATTTGTGAACGTCAAGGTTCAATCCGTGAACACCCTAAGAGTCAACCACTTGCACGGTTGACAGATCGCCCGCCGAGAGGCTAGTCAGGAGCCGCTTCGCACACTCGCAGGCGCGCTTGGAAAGCCCCGGAAATGCCGGAAAACCCTACCCTTGCCGTGATTGGTCTCGGTTATGTTGGCCTGCCGCTTGCGGTCGCGCTGGCGCGGCATTTTGACATTGTCGGATTCGACGTGGACGCAGGGCGAATCGCGGCGCTGCAGGCCGGAAATGACCGAACTGGCGAAATTGATTCGCCGGTCCTGCGCGCTTCCTCGCTGGCGCTGACCAGCGACGAAGCCGATATCCGGGGCCGTGACATCTATATTGTCGCCGTGCCGACGCCGGTGGATGACGACCGGCAGCCGGATCTGGGCGCGCTGGAATCCGCCGCCGCCATTGTCGGCGGGGCGATGCGGCCGGGCGCCATTGTCGTTTTCGAAAGCACGGTCTATCCCGGGGTGACGGAGGATGTCTGTGGCCCGGCGCTGGCTGCCGCGTCGGGGCTGCAATGCGGTCGCGATTTCTTCCTCGGCTATTCGCCGGAGCGGATCAATCCTGGCGACCGCGCCCACCGGATCGACACCATTACCAAGGTCGTCGCGGGCCAGACGCCAGAAATCGCCGCGCGGCTGGGCGCGGTTTACGGCACGGTGAATGGCGGCGATATCTTCCTGGCGGCGGATATCCGCACCGCCGAAGCGGCCAAGGTCATCGAGAACGCCCAGCGGGACATCAACATCGCCTTCATCAACGAGGTTGCGATGATTTTCGACCGCATGGACCTGTCGGTCCACGACGTGCTGGCGGCGGCATCGACGAAATGGAATTTCCTCGGCTTCACGCCGGGGCTGGTCGGCGGCCATTGCATTGGCGTGGATCCCTACTATCTGGCGCATGCGGCAAAGGCGGCGAACCACGACCCGGAGGTCATCCTGGCCGGCCGCCGGATAAACGACAGCATGAGCCGCTTTGTCACCGAACGGATCGCCGCGCAACTGGCCGGGCCGTCAAACATCCTGCTGCTGGGACTCACCTTCAAGGAAAACGTGCCGGACCTGCGCAATTCGCAAAGCCCGGATATCGCCCGGCGCCTCGCGGCGGCGGGGCATGATGTCTGCGTGCACGATCCGATGGCCGACCCGGCGACGGCGAAGCGGCTCTACGGGCTGGACCTGATTACGGAAATCGGCAGCGGTTATGACTGCGTCGTCGGCACTGTCGCGCATGATTCCTACCGCGCGCTGCGGCTGGAAGACCTGCTGGTGTCGGGCGGCTTCGCGGCGGACGTCAAGGGAATCTGGCGCGACCAGGCCCGCTCCACGGCGTACCGCTACTGGTCGCTGTGATCCGGCAGCAGGACGGCGGCCCCGGAAAACCTGCCGTCGCGTAACTGCGTCAGGGCTTCGTTCGCCTGCGCCAGGTGAAAGGGCGTCACCGTCGTGCGGACCGGGATCCGGGGCGCCAGCGCCAGGAATTCCTCGCCGTCGCGCCGGGTCAGGTTGGCCACCGATACAATGCGCCGTTCGCCCCAGAGGATGTCATAGGGAAACGACGGAATATCGCTCATATGGATTCCGGCGCAGACGACCGTGCCGCCCCTGGCGACCGCGCGCAGGGCCGCGGGGACCAGCGCGCAGACCGGCGCGAAGAGGATCGCCGCATCCAGCGGTTCCGGCGGTATGTCGCCCGAATCGCCGGCCCATTCCGCGCCGAGTCCCCTGGCGAAATCCTGCGCCTCATGGTCGCCGGGCCGGGTAAAGGCGAATATCCGGCGGCCCTGGTGCCGGGCGACCTGGGCCACGATATGGGCCGCGGCGCCAAACCCGTAAATTCCCAGCCGTTCGGCGTCGCCCGCCATGGTCAGCGCGCGGTAGCCGATCAGCCCGGCGCACAGCAGCGGTGCGGCTTCCGCATCGGTGTAATCGCCGCTAATCGGGAAGCAGTAACGCTGGTCGGCAACGGTATAGTCGCTGTAGCCGCCATCAATCTGGTAGCCGGTAAACCGCGCATTGTCGCAAAGGTTTTCCCGCCCGCTCCGGCAATACCGGCATTCGCCGCAGGTGAATCCCAGCCAGGGCACGCCGACCCGCTGGCCGATGGCGAAGCGATCGACGCCCTCGCCCGTCTCTGCCACCGTGCCGACGATTTCATGCCCCGGGACGACCGGCGTCTTCGGGTGGGGCAGTTCGCCATCCACCAGATGCAGGTCGGTCCGGCAGACGCCGCAGGCGCTGACCCGGATCAGCACCTGCCCCGGGCCCGGTTCCGGGCGCGAAATACGCGACGGCCGCAATGGCGCCCGTGCGCCTTCAAAAAGCATTGCCCGCATTGTCGCGGGGCCGGTCATTTCTGGCCGCCCTCCCGGCGCAGCGCCCATTTGACCGTCGTCGTCGCCGCGCCGGTCCGTCCCGAAAGGACGATCTGCTGCGTCCGCCGGGCTTCGTTGCCGCCAAAATACATGCTTTCCGCCAGGTCGATCTTCGCGCCGCCAACCCGCAGCCGCCAGCCGATTCCGCTGGGCAGGCGGAGGAACACGGCGTTGCCGTCCTGCGCCAGCGAGGCCCGCGCCGCCGGGTGGATATGGAAGCGGATGGCAAAGGCGCGGTTGTCCGGTTCGCCCGCCGTGCCTTCGGCCAGTTTTCGTTGGGCGGGAACCAGGCTGTCCTCGCCCCGCAATTCGTCGCCCGAAGCGGCCATGTAGATCCGTCGGCGGTGGATCAGGCCGAAGGGCTCCGCATAACCGTCATGGCTCATCGACAGCCAGACATTACCGTCGGTCTGCTCGCGCTCGACGGTGACATGCTCCGGCCGCCGCCCCAGCGAGCCGTTGGCGCGGATTTCGCTGGAATTCATATCCTCGATCGCCAGGGTGGAATGCGCCGCCGTGGCGCGCGCGGCCTGCCGCCAGTCCGGCCCGCTGGCCAGCGACGCGCCGCAATTCACAATCAGCCGTTCCCGGCCGTAGCTCGCCTCGAAGGACAGGGTCCCCGCATGGGCTTCCCTGTCGAGGCCCGGCGGCGCCGGCTGGCCTGCATCCACGATGGCCAGCAGCTTCCCGGCCGACAGCCGCTCAAAGCCGCTTTGCGGGGCGCTTTGCGCGGGCCGCTCGCGGGCGTCCGCCTGGGCGAGGACAATGTCAACGGTTGTCGGGTCGCCTTCACCACCGCTGTTGAACACCGCCAGTCCGCCATCGCCGTGGCGAAAAAAGCGCAGCATGGCGGCAGCATGGCCGATCACGTCGCCCAGCAGCGCCAGGGGTTCCTGGCGCGCGGTGCTCAGGGCGGCACGCATGTCGACCAGGTCGCGCAGCAGGACGAGCTGTCCCGACGGGCTTCGTTCGACATGGCTGCCATCGGCGGCGATCTGCAAGGCGAGTTCGTCTTCCAGCAGCCGCACGGCCCGGACGAACAGGGGCATTTCGCCGGGCAGGCCCATGCCGGCCAAGAGCAACCCCTTGATGGCGGCGAGGCGGCGCATCCCGCTGGTTTCCCGCGCGGCGACCCGTCCCAGATGCCGCGCCTGCCGCGCCATGCTGGCCAGCAGTTGCAGGCGGAATTCATCCGGTGCGCTGGCGAAAAACAGCTTGTAATGCGAGGCCCAGGCGGTGAGCCGCCGGCCGACGACATCGGCGCGCCAGGCCGGACCGGAACAGGAATCATGCCGTTCCAGCCATTCCTCGGTCAGGTCACGGGCGCAGCGGCGGGCATCATCGCCGCCCAGCGCGCGCAGGTCACGCAGCCACAGGAATTCATGCAGGGCTTCGCGCCAGGCCGGTGCGGCATCCGTTTCATCCCAGGGGGACACTTCCGGCCGCAAGCGGGTTCCGGCGAGCGTAAAGACCCCACCGAGGATGGCGGCCCCGCGGCTGGCGTCGCCGGGCCAGGAATCCGGCGGCACGTTGGCCAACTGCGCCGGGCTGCGGCGCAGCAGCGTCACGCCATAGAGCGGCGTGGCAAATACCGTGCCGTACAGGCGACGCTGAAACGAAGACCAGGCAGCTTTGCCACGCGGCGTTTGGCTCATCGTTTCACCGATCAGTTCTGACCCTTGAGACGGCGGATATTGTCGGCATAGGCGGCCGGGCCGCCCTTGAAGGCGGCGGTGCCGGCGACCAGCAGATCCGCGCCGGCGGCGACGACATCGGCCACGGTGTCATCATTGACGCCGCCATCGACTTCCAGGTCGATGGAACGGCCGCTTTCGTCGATCCGGCGGCGGATTTCGCGAATCTTGTCGCATTGCGACGCGATGAATTTCTGGCCGCCGAAACCGGGATTGACGCTCATCACCAGCACCAGGTCGATATCGCCCAGCAGGTGGTCCAGCACGCTGACCGGTGTCGCGGGGTTGAGTGCGACACCCGCCTTGCAGCCGTGGCTCTGGATAACCTGGATCGTACGGTGCAGATGGGCGCCCGCTTCCGGATGCACGGTCAGGATATTCGCGCCTGCCCTGGCGAAGGCCTCGATATAGGGATCGACCGGAGAAATCATCAGATGCACGTCGAACGGCTTGTCGCTGTGCGGCCGCAGCGCCTTCACTACATCCGGGCCGATGGTCAGGTTGGGTACGAAATGCCCGTCCATGACATCGATATGGATGAAATCGGCGCCGGCCTCGTCGATGGCGCGCACCTCTTCGCCAAGTTTCGCGAAGTCCGCCGACAGGATCGAGGGAGAAATTCTAACGGTTTGTTGCATCCCATGTTCCTAGTGAATTCCCGAAATCGGCGCAAGCCGCAATCGGGGGAGGTTCAGATTCGCCGCAGCCGGGCAATGAAAAAGCCGTCGATGCCGCCGCGCGCCGCCCAGTGCGACGGCAGGGTGCGGACCTCGCCCGCGGTGTTAATGGCCGATTCGAGCGATGGTATTTCCGATTCCGTCACGGGAACCCGCTCCAGCGGCGCACCGCCCGCCAGCAGTTTCTCGATCCGGACCGGGCCTTCCTCCGGCTGCAGCGAACAGGTGGCGTAGACCAGCAAGCCGCCGGGCCGCAGCATATCCGCGCAGCGCGCCAGCAGTCTGTCCTGAATGGCGGTCATCCGGTCGATATCGCCGGGCTGCTTGAGCCGCGCGATATCCGGATGCCGCCGGATCGTGCCGGTGCCGGAACAGGGCGCGTCCAGCAGGACCGCATCGACCGGCTCGGGCGGGCGCCATTCGCTCGCATCGGCAACAATCATATGCGCATCGAGCTGCAGTCGTTTCAGGTTTTCCGCAACCTGCGCCATTCGTTTTTCCGAAATATCCACCGCGTAAACATTCGCGCCTGTCGCGGCAAGCTGCGCCGTCTTGCCACCGGGCGCCGCGCAGAGGTCGACAATCGCCTGGCCGGGCGCCGGGCGCAGCAGGGTCGCGGGCAGAGCGGCGGCGGCATCCTGCACCCACCAGGCGCCTTCCTTGAATCCCGGCAAGTCGCGGATATCGCCGCCGGCGGGGCGGCGCAGGGAACCGGTCGGCAGCAATTCGGCTTCCAGCCGTTCCGCCCATATTTCCGGATCGGATTTGACGGTGATGTCAAGCGACGCTTCGCCCAGATGCGCCCCGGCGCTGGCTGTTGCCGTTTCGGGGCCATAGGCGGCCAGCCAGCTTTCCCACAGCCATTCGGGCGCATTGCGCTGTCCCGGGTTGTCGGCGCGGACGGCGCCTTCGCGGGTCAGTCGGCGCAGCACGGCGTTGATCAGCCCCTTATAGGCGCGCTGGCCGCTGGCCTGCGCCGCGGCGACCGTGGTGGCGACCACCGCATGCGCCGGGGTATCCAGAAAGACGAACTGCGCCGCGCCGAGCCGCAGCAGGTTCTGCACCTTCCGCGCCTGACCGCGCAGCGGCTTGTTCAGCAGCGGCGCGATCATGGCGTCCAGCTCCGGCATGCGCCGCAGTACGGTCGCGGTCAGCAGCCGCGCCAGCGCGCGGTCGCGCGGGGCCATGCCCTTCAGCTTGGGATGGGTCGCCAGTGCATCGTCCATCGGCCGCTTGTCATACAGGATGGCCAGCAACAGTTCGAAGGCGGCGGTTCGGGGGTCCAGCTTGTTCACACCGCCAGTCCTATCCCGCCGGTCGCGTCAGGGCAATTCAAGATTGACAGGTTTATGCCCAGGGACCGGTGACCCCGGCCATTTCGCGCAATTGCCGCACCCGGTTTGCCGTGCTGGGATGGGTCGAAAACAGGCTGTCGGCGGCATGGGCGTGCAGCGGATTGATGATGAACAGATGCGCCGTCGCCGGGTTGCGTTCGGCGGCTTCGTTGTCGATGCGTTCCGCGCCGTGCTGCAGCTTTTCCAGCGCGGCCGCGAGCCACAGGGGCCGCCCGCAGATTTCCGCGCCAATCCGGTCCGCTTCGTATTCGCGGCTGCGGCTGATCGCCATCTGCACGATCGAGGCACCGATCGGCGCCAGGATTGCGACGAGGATGACACCGACGATGCCCAGCGGGTTATTGCGGTTATTGCCGAAGAACATGGCGAAACTGGCCAGCATGGACAGCGCGCCCGCAATGGTCGCGGTCACCGTCATGATCAGCGTGTCGCGGTTTTTCACATGCGCCAGTTCATGCGCCATGACGCCGGCGACTTCCTCATGGCTCAGCAGGCGCAGCAGCCCCGTGGTCGCGGCGACGGAGGCGTTTTCCGGGTTGCGGCCAGTGGCGAAGGCGTTGGGCTGCGGGTTCTCGATGATGAATACCTTGGGCATGGGCAGGTCCGCGGACCGCGCCAGCTGGGCCACCGTACCGTAAAGCGCCGGGGCCGTGCGCTCGTCGACCTGCCGCGCGCCATACATGCGCAGCACCATCGTGTCGGAATTCCAGTAGGCAAAGAAATTCATCCCCAGCGCGATAAGCAGAGCGATCAGCATGCCGCCTTCGCCCGCGATCATGTAGCCGCAGCCGAGGAAAAGCGCCGTCATCGCGGCGAGCAGTATGGCAGTCTTGGCGTAGTTCATATTGACGTTTTCTCCTTGCCGCGCATATGTTGCCCCTGACAAGCACGGCTTCAAGAGTAGGAAACGGTGATGAGTAAACTGTTCGATACGCTACGCGAAAAGGCCCGCAATCCGCGCACGGCCGCCGCTGACGCGCCGCTGCCGGTCGATCCGGCGGAAAAGGGCGATGCCAAGCGCGGCGCGGAACTGAAGGCCGAGAAAGCGGGCGATGCGGCCCGCCAGGCCGCCCTCAAGGACGGCGAGGCGCCGGCGGAGATCGGCGGCCCCAAGGGGCTGGAGCCGACCCGCTATGGCGACTGGGAAAAATCCGGCCGCTGCATCGATTTTTAGTTTCTACGCCGCCGGTGCCCCGTTCACGAAGGGATGCAGCGCCGCGTAGATCGTGTCATGGGTCGGCGTCGGCACGCCGGTTTCCAGGCCCAGCCGGTGAATCGTGCCGGTTAGCCAGTCCAGTTCCAGCTTCCGGCCGCGTTCCAGGTCGACCAGCATCGATGGCTTGATCGGCGGGTTGTCCTTTACCCATTTGACGCAGTTTTCCACGATGTTGGCGTCAAGGGCCACGCCTTTGGCGCGGCCCACCGCGGCGGTTTCCGCCAGCGCCCGGCGCCAGACCAGCTCAATGGCCGGGTCGCTGGTGAAGGATCCGCTATCCTGCCGGGTCAGCGAGGCCATGCCGCTGTTGGACGCCAGCAGCACGAATTTCGTCCAGAGCAGCGCCGCCATATCATCGACCGCGTTGGTCGTGAACCCGGCGGCGGTGAAGGTTTTGGCGAGGTTCCGCACCCGGTCGCTGACCGGGCCGTCCGGTTCGCCGATATCAATGCGGGCGAGGTCGTTGTTGTGGCGAACCACGCCCGGCGCCTCGATTGTCGAGGAAATATAGGCCGCGCCGCCGATAGTGCGCCCGGGGCCGATGACCTTCGCGACGATATCGGGCGCTTCCACGCCGTTCTGCAGGGTGACGACCATGGAATTGGGACCGAGCAGCGGCTTGACCAGCGCCGCCGAGGATTCCGTGTCGTACAGCTTGACGCAGAGCAAAACGACATCGACCGGGCCGATGCTCGATACATCGTCGGTCGCCTGGACCGGGTTGATAGCGAAATCGCCCTTGCGATCCTTGATCTGCAACCCGTTTTTCCGCATCGCCACCAGGTGTTCGCCGCGCGCGACAAACACCACATCCTCGCCATGCTGGGCCAGGCGCGCGCCGTAATACCCGCCGATGCCGCCGGTTCCCATGATCGCAATCCGCATGACCCCGTCTCCCCCTTGCTTAACGATTCAGGCGACCTGCAAGGCGGGCAGGTCGCGGTATAGATCGAGCGCTTCCGGATTGGCCAGCGCCTCGCTGTTTTTTACGTTCCGGCCATGCACCACGTCGCGCACCGCCAGCTCGGTGATCTTGCCGGATTTTGTGCGCGGGATATCGGTGACCTGCACGACCTTGGCCGGGACATGGCGCGGCGTGCAGTTCTGGCGGATGCGCTTGCGGATCCGGTCGGTTAGGTCGTCGTCGAGCGTCATTCCCGGGCGCAGCACGACGAACAGCACCACCCGCGTATCCTTCTCCCAGTCCTGGCCGATGACGATGGATTCCACCACCTCGTCGAACTGTTCCACCTGGCGGTAGATTTCCGCCGTACCAATCCGCACCCCGCCGGGGTTCAGCGTCGCGTCCGACCGGCCATAGATGACCCAGCCGTCGCGGTCCGTGCGCAGCACGAAATCGCCATGGCACCAGATATTGTCGAACCGGTCGAAATAGGCGTCGTGATAACGCGCGCCATCGGCATCGTCCCAGAAATACAGCGGCATCGTCGGGAATGGCTTCGTGCAGACCAGTTCGCCTTTTTCGTTGTGCAGTGACCTGCCGGTTTCGTCATAGACTTCCACGGCCATGCCGAGCAGCCGGCACTGGATTTCGCCGCGATAGACCGGCAGCGTTGGGTTGCCGCCGATGAAACACCCCAGGATATCCGTACCCCCGGCGATCGAGGACAGGCAGACATCCTTCTTTATGTTCCCGTAGACGTAATCAAAGCCTTCCGGCGCCAGTACCGAGCCGGTCGAGGTGATCGTCCGGATGCTCGACAGGTCGTGGGTATCCATCGGCTTTATCGCGGCCTTGGCCAGCGCGTCGATATACTTTGCCGAGGTGCCGAACAGGGTGATCTTCGTCTCGTCCGCGAGATCGAACAGGACGTTGCCGTCGGGGAAGTAGGTCGAGCCGTCATACAGGATCAGGGTCGCTTCCGCGGCGAGACCGGAAACCAGCCAGTTCCACATCATCCAGCCGCAGGTGGTGAAATAGAAAACCCGGTCGCCCGGTTTCACGTCGCAATGCAGGATGTGTTCCTTCAGATGGGTCAGCAATGTGCCGCCCGCCCCGTGCACGATGCATTTCGGTTTTCCCGTCGTGCCGGAGGAATACATGATGTAAAGCGGGCTGTTGAACGGCATCTGCGCAAAATCGATGTCGCCGGCGGTAAACGGCGCGGTGAAATCCGCCAGGTTGACGGCGTTCGGTATGGCCGAGACGTCCGGTATGTCGCTGACCAGCGGGATGACGACGATTTTCTCCACCGTCGGCAGGCCCGCCGAAAATTCCGCCACGCGCGCCAGCGAATCATGGGTGACGCCATTGTAGAAATAACCGTCGGCGGTAAAGAGCACCTTGGGCTCCGTCTGTCCGAAGCGATCGAGTACGCCGTTGACGCCGAAATCGGGTGAACAGGACGTCCAGATCGCACCCAGCGAGGTTGTCGCCAGCATGGCGATGACGGCGCCGGGCATGTTGGGTAAGAAGCCGGCGCAGCGGTCGCCCTTGCCGACCCCCATCGCCTTCAGCGCCTGCGCCAGGACGGAAACGGAATCGTAAAGCTCCCGCCAGCTCAACTGCCGGCGTACCTTGTCTTCGGCCCTGAAAATGATGGCTGGCGTGCCGTCGCGCCGCCGCAGCAGGTTTTCCGCGAAATTCAGCGTCGCATCGGGGAAAAACTTTGCGCCGGGCATCCTGTCGCCATCATCCAGCACCCGGTCACCCCAGTTTTCCGCCCTGGCGTTACAAAAATCCCGGACGCTGACCCAGAATTTTTCCGGCTCCGCCAGCGAGAAGTCGTGCAGCGCCGGGTAATCGGAAAATTCATTGCCCCAGCGTTCCTCGACCGCCCGCTGGAAGGCGGTGATATTGGCATCGGCGATCAGGTCATCCGACGGAGTCCAGAGCGGCACGGACGGCATGGACAAGGGGGCTCTCCCGGCAAGGTCATTACACCGGCCTTTTTAAACATCCGTTCCGTTAATTGCTAGGCGGGGCCGCGTTTCCCGGGGGCAGCTGTTCCAGCGACTTTGCGGCCCGGTTGCGATGACGGTCCTGGATATGGCCGCCGACGGCTTTCCAGGCGGCCCAGAACACCGCCGCGTCGTCGGTGAAGCCGAGGCCCGCGATCACATCCGGAATGACGTCCGCCGGCACGATAAAATAGGCCAGCACGCCGATCAGGATCGCCTTGACCCGCACCGGGGTTGCCGGATCGGTGGCGCAATACCAGGCGGCGACGGCTTCGCGGGCGAATTCGATGCGCCCGACCGTGCGGCGGAACTTGGCCCAGAAATCATTCCGGACCGAGCGTTCCTGTTCCGCGAGGCTGCCGAGGTCGAACCCGTTCGTATCGTCCTTGTCCATGCGCGATCATATGGTTATCGCGGCGGCGATCTGCTATCGCATTGGCGGAATTATTCTTCAGGGAGCAGGGATCATGGAAGTCAAAGGTGTAGCGGCAATCGTGACGGGCGGCGCATCGGGCCTTGGCGCGGGTACGGCCAGGGCGCTCGCGACAGCCGGGGCGAAAGTCGCCGTGCTGGATATTAATGTCGCGGCGGCAAAACAGGTCGCCGATGAAATCGGCGGCGTCGCCATCGAATGCGATGTTTCCAGCGCCGCCAGCGCGGAAGCGGCCATCGCCGCCGCGCGGGACGCCCAGGGGCTGGCGGGCATCTGTGTCAACTGCGCCGGGGTTGGCACGCCGCACCGCATCGTCGGGCGCGACGGCCCGCTGCCGCTGGAGGCCTATGCGAAGGTCATCCAGGTCAACCTGATCGGCACGTTCAACATCCTGCGTCTCGCCGCCGCGGACATGATGAAGCGCGAACCGGCGGGACCGGATGGCGAACGGGGCATCATCATCAATACCGCCTCGGTCGCGGCCTATGACGGCCAGATCGGGCAGGCGGCCTATTCGTCGTCGAAGGGCGGCATTGTCGGGCTGACCCTGCCGGCGGCTCGGGAATTCGCCCGTTCGGGCATCCGGGTGCTGGCGATCGCGCCGGGCCTGTTCGAAACGCCGATGCTGCTGGCCCTGTCGAAGGAAGTGCAGGAAAGCCTCGCAGCCAGCCTGCCCTTCCCGTCGCGGTTCGGCACGCCTGCGGAATACGCGAAGCTGGTGATGCACATGATCGACAACCCGATCCTGAATGGCGAGGTCGTCCGCCTGGACAGTGCGATCCGGCTGGCGCCGCGCTAATTCGTCTTTCCCAGGGTCTTTGAAAGGGCTTCGGCTTTTGTCCGGGTCTCCGGCGGCAGGTTGGGGAGCAACCCGTCGCGGGCCTTTACCGCCGGCGGAAACCCTGACTTCGCCGCGACGATCAGCCAGGCCGCTGCCGTGACCTCGTCGATGGCGACGCCGTTGCCGAGCGCATAGAGAGTTGCCAGCAACAGTTGCGCCGGCGCATGGCCGGCTCGCGCGGCGGCGAGGCACCAGCCCGCCGCCTTTTCCGGGTCGGCTTCGACGCCCCGCCCGTCCAGCAGGATTTCGCACAAGACATGCATGGCTTCCGGCAGGGCGGCCCCGGCGGCGCGGACATACCAGCCGATGGCGGCGTTCAGGTCGGCCGGCCCGCCGCGCCCTTCATCCAGCATCAGGGCCAGATTCATCATCGAGGCCGTGTCCTTCTGTTCCGCCGCCTGCGCATAGAGCCGCCGCGCCTCGGTTTCGTCCTGCGGAACGCCGTCGCCTTTTTCCAGCAGCAACGCCAGCTGGAAGCGGGCGTCGGTCTGTCCCTGTTCGGCGGCGCGCCGGAACCAGTCAGCGGCGTCGCGCTTGTCGCCCGCCGCCATCTGCGCCAGGCCGGCGGCGTATTGGGCGGCGGGATGGTTCTGTTGCGCGGCCCGGCGGAACCATTCGAGGGCGCGGCCCTTGTCGAGCGGCACGACCGTTCCTTCGGCATACAGGGTGGCGAGATGGAACTGGGCCGCCGCGAGACCCATCTCCGCGGCGCGCGAGACCAGGGCCGCGCCATCGGCCCGGTGGCTTTCCCGGGTCGCTTCGCCCAGTACGGTGACGGCGCGGCGATAGATATCCTCGGCGTTTTCGGCGGCGGCCGTCGCGCCGGTTCCCAGAAACAGCAGCGCGGCAAACGCTGCGGCGGCGCGTTTCACCGCAGGCTCTTCCAGGCCGTGACCCGGCGTTTCGCTTCGGTGATGTCCCCCGGCGAAAGTTCCTTTTCGATCGCGGCGATATTCCGCAAGGCTATGTCGCGCGCCTCGCCCTTCAGCTCCTCCGCCGCCAGGGTCAGCCATTTCAGCGCCTCGATAGGGTCTCGGGCCACGCCGCCGCCGGTATAGTACATTGTGCCGAGATTGTTCTGCGCCCGGTGGTGTCCCTGTTCGGCGGCCATTGCAAGCCAGCGCCGCGCCGCTGCTGGATCGACCGTTACGCCGGTGCCGAGCTGGTAGAAGACGCCGATATTGTATTGGGCGGAAGCGACGCCTGTTTCGGCTGCCTTCAGGTACCATGACGCCGCCGCCTTCATATCTTTCGATACGCCCAGGCCGTTTTCATGCATCACGCCCAGCATGAACTGCGCGTCGCCGTTGCCCTGCGCCGCCAGGGGGCCGAATACCGCCAGCGCGCCGGGAAAGTCCTTCGCTTCCAGCGCGGCGATTCCGTCCCCGAATACCGCCGCGACGGCCGGTCCGGCGGGCAACATCAGCATCAGGGCGACAAGTGCGGCCTTCATGCGCCCGCCACCCGGTCGATAAAGGCGGCGAGCCGGATATCGCGCTCGCTCAGCCCGTCGCATTCATGGGTTGTCAGGGTGATGTCGACGGTCCCGTAGACATTGGACCATTCGGGATGGTGGTCCTGCTTCTCCGCCTGCAGCGCGACGCGGGTCATGAAGCCCCAGGCCGCGTTGAAATCCGGAAACCGGAAGGTCTTATTTATCGCGTCGCGGCCACTCACGGCGGTCCATCCCGTCAGTGTTGCCAGTGCCGCGTCGCGCGCCGCGCCGGTCAGTCTTTCCACCAAACCAATTTCCTCCTAAACTTATTAACACTCTATCGAAACGCGTTACAAGGCGCTATCGTTTCGCCCGACATGCCACCGATTATCGCACCCTCACTGGAAGAATTCGAACGTCTGGCCGACGATGCCTGGCGCACCATCCCCGCCGCGCTGCGTGAGGCGGCGAAGGGCGTCGTCATCAGCGTCGAGGATTTCCCCGATGAGGATGTCTGCCGGGATATGGACCTTGAAAGCCCGTTCGAACTGCTGGGCCTGTATCAGGGCGTCGCGATCAACGAGCGCAGCGTCATGGATGGCGCCGCGGATATCGATATGGTGTTTCTCTTCCGCCGCCCGATGCTCGACTACTGGTGCGAATCGGACGAGGACCTCAGCCTCATCGTGCGGCATGTCCTGATCCATGAAATCGGGCATCATTTCGGATTTTCCGACGACGATATGGAAGCGCTGGAGGCGGAGGCCTGAAGCAGGCCGTTCACCTGCCGGCGGAGTACCGGCAGAACCTCTTCCTCGAACCACGGATTTTTGCGCCGCCAGTGCTGGTTGCGCCAGCTTGGATGCGGCAGCGGCAGGTATCGCGGGCCGTATTCCCGCCATGCGGCTACCGTATCTGTGAGCGTCCGTTTGCGGGCACCGGCCAGATAGTGCCGCTGCGCATACATGCCGACCAGCAGCACAAGTGCCACATTCGGCAGATGTGCCAGTACGGGGTCGTGCCAGGCCGCGCATTCGGGCCGGGGCGGGTTATCGCCGCCGCGTGGATCGACACCGGGATAGCAGAACCCCATCGGCACGATGGCGATGCGCGATTCGTCTAAGAACGTATCCCTGTCCACCGCCAGCCACTCGCGCAGCTGGTCGCCGCTGCGGTCGTTCCACGGAATGCCGGTTTCATGCACTTTCGTGCCCGGCGCCTGCCCGATGATCAGCAGCCGTGCGCTTTGCTGCGCGCGCAACACGGGGCGGGGCCCGAGCGGCAGCGATTCGGCGCAGGTCCGGCAGGCGCGGATCCGGGCCAGCAACGTCTCAAGGTCTTCATCCGAGGTCATAGTCCACTTCCGGCGTATAGATCGCCCCGGCGGCGGCGAGAAAACTGGAAAACAGGGTGAAGCGGTCGACCGCGAAGGCGCCGGCGCGCAGGCCGGCATGCCCGGCGATGAAAGCTCCGACCCGGTCGGGCGGTGGGTTTTTCAGCCTGCCGAGGGTGATATGCGGCTTGAACTTGCGGGTTTCGGCGGGAAGCCCGGTCACGGCGGCTTCGACCTTTGCCTGCAGTTGGTTCAATGCGGCATTCGGCACGATGCCGGCCCACAGCGCCCGGATCTTGAAATCCTTGCCGAACTGGCCGATACCGGAAACCTCCAGCGCGAAGGACGGCGCGGTAATCCGGGACAGCGCGATGTCCACATCTTCGGCGAGCCCCTCGTCAATATCGCCGATGAAGCGCAGCGTGACATGGAAGTTTTCCGGCCTGACCCAGCGCGCGCCGGGAATGCCGCCGCACAGCCCGGCCAGCCGGGTCCGCTGGGGTTCGGGAACCGCCAGCCCGACGAACAGCCGTATCATCCGTCCTCGCCTCCCGCGTTACGGGTTACAGGAAGAGGGCCAGCACCCCGGTATACCCATAGAGCCGGTTGTTGCTGATTTCGCCATTGGCGAAGAACCCCGTGACGGGAAAATCGCCCAGCGTTTCCCGGATGAGGCCGAGTTCGGCACTGTCCGGTCCGAACTGGTTCGGCCCCCGGGCGACGCAGGAAAAATACAGCCCGCCGCGGATATCTTTGCCGCCGGCGCGGCGTTTCAGGTCGTTCAGCATGCGTTTCAGATCCTCCACCGCGCTGTCCCGGTCCCGGCGGCAGAACATGATGCGTTCGCCTTCCTCCACGGAACTGCCGATGGCAACCGCGCCCTCGTTTTCATCGATGACTACCAGGTTGCGCACGGTGTAATCCGCGGTATCGGAGCCGGGCACCAGCAGGGCGGCGAAAATATACCCGTCGATCCGTCGCAGGTCGCGCGCCAGGATCTCGCCGATATCCTCCTTCAGCACCTCCAGCGCCGGCCGGTCGTCGATGGTGAAGATGACGTTTTCCTCGGCATCGGTGATGACATGCGGCCTGCCGATGGGCGAGCAGCCCTGCGTCAGGCCCAGTTGCACCGGCACGCTGTGCAACGAGACCATGGCGCCGGAAACGGGGCCCTGGTCGGTCCTGTCCGCCAGCAACCCGTAATGGCCGCGTGATGCGGTGAGCCCGCCGACCAGAAATCCGTTGGTCGTGCTGGCCAGGTCGTCGATATCGTCCAGGAGGCTGTCGTTGCGGGGGTCCGCATGCACGATGACTAGCGGCGAATCGGCCTGGTCCAGCCAGGGGCCGTGATCGCGCCGCAGGGCATCGGCGCCTTCGTCGTTGAGGTCGAATACCCGGAACGCATCCTCGGAGAGGGGCGTGACCATGACCGACAGGGCGGGTTCGTCGAAATACTCCTTTCCGGCGCCCACGACGCCGAAGCCGATCGTGCCGATCCAGTGCGGCACGCCGGTCGTCTGGCGCAGGAAAATGGCGATTTCGTCAAAGGATTCGGCAAAGGCGTCCGTTACATAGAGAAAGCCCAGCCGGTGCGAGGCGTCGAGCTTGCCAAGTCCGATGATGATGTCCCGCGCTGCATCCTGCCAGGTGGCGCCACCTGCATGGGCCGCGCGAAAATCCTTTGCCATGGTCATTTCGGTTCTCCCGCCAACGCCTTCACCACGGACGGCAGCATTCGTTTTACAATTTCGGCGACGCCCTTTGCATTGGGGTGCATGCCGTCGTCCAGGTTCAGGGCCGGATCGCCCGCAACCCCTTCCAGAAAAAAGCGATACAACACGACATTGTGATCGCGCGCCAGGTCGCCGTAAATTGCATTGAATTCCTCACCATATTCCGAACCCATGTTCGGCGGCGCCAGCATACCCGCCAGCAGGACACGGGCGCCCTGCTTTTTGATTCCCGTGATGATGGCGTCCAGATTGCGGCGCGTCACGGCCGGGTCCAGACCGCGCAGCGCATCATTCGCGCCCAGTTCGACAATAACTAGATCCGGGCGTTCCTGCATCAGCCAATTCAGACGCGCGAGGCCGCCGGCGGTCGTGTCGCCGGAAACGCCGCCATTGACCACGGCGACATCGTACCCAGATTCCTGCAGGGCGGTCTCCAGCCTTGACGGGAAACTGTCACGCCCATTTAGTCCGTAACCGGCGGTCAGGCTGTCGCCGAACGCAAGAATGGTTTCCGCCCGGGCGGGCGTCCAGACGAGCGTGGCCAGCAACAGGAATCCGAGGAAAAGACGCTTTGTCACGAACAGGTTCTTCATGGATGACATGAACATTTCAATGAACGCCGATCCGATTGTCGGGCTGTCGGATGTCACGCTTACACTGACCAGCGGCGCCGGGGCGGTCAACATCCTGCGCGGGGTCAACCTGCGGGTGGCGGCGGGGGAATCGGTCAGTGTCATGGGGCCTTCCGGTGCGGGTAAAACGTCGCTGATGATGATAATTGCCGGTCTGGAACAGGCGTCGGGCGGAACGGTAAAGGTTGCAGGGCAGGATCTGACGCGCCTGAACGAAGACGGGCTGGCATTGTTCCGTCGCAACGATATGGGAATCGTGTTTCAGGACTTCCACCTGATTCAGACCATGACCGCGCTGGAAAATGTCGCGATCCCGCTGGAACTCGCCGGTCGAAGCGATGCGCTGGACCGCGCCGCCGCCGGTTTGCAGGATGTCGGTCTCGGCCAGCGGCTGGCGCATTATCCGGGGCAGCTTTCGGGCGGCGAACAGCAACGCGTCGCCATCGCCCGCGCCTTCGTCACCGAACCCATGATCT
>JAQCHR010000503.1 GCA_027619655.1 Pseudomonadota bacterium | reverse complement strand
ACCTTCAGCAGGTCGGTGACGGCGCCGAGGCCGGACTGGCGGGCCTGCTGTTTCGGCAATTGCGGCAGTTCGGAATCCGGCAGGTTGCGGGCGCGGTTGACGGCCTCGATGATCTCCGCACCGGCGGCGCTGTTCGCATAGCCTTTCGGCAGCGCCCGAAGCCGCTCAAGCGCATCCGCGCGCGTCGGCGCCTGCGCCGCGACCTCAAGCAGCGCATCGTCCCGCAGGATCCGGTTGCGCGGCACGTCCTTGGATTGCGCCGCCGTTTCGCGCCAGGCGGCGAGTTCGCGCAGGATGGCGTGGAAACGCGGGCTGTTGTTGCGGGACTTCAGGCGCCGCCAGGCCAGGTCCGGTTCCAGCCGATAGGTATCCCGGTCCATCAGAATATCCATTTCCTGATCGAGCCAGTGCGTGCGGCCGCTTTCGTCCAGTTGGGCGGCCAGTTTTTCATAGGCCGGCCGCAGGTGAATGACATCGGCCAGCGCATAGGTCAGCTGCTTCTGCGTCAGGGGCCGGTGCGCCCAGTCGGTAAACCGGGACGATTTGTCGGTGGCCGCCCCGACCAGTTTGGCGACAAGGTTTTCGTAACTGACCTGGTCGCCGAAACCACAGACCATGGCGGCGACCTGCGTGTCGAACAGCGGTTCGGGAATGGCGCCGGTGGCGTGGAAGAAAATCTCCACATCCTGGCGGCCCGCATGAAAGACCTTCAGCACATTCCGGTTAGCCATCAGGTCGTAGAGCGGCTGCAGGTCGATATCCGGCGCCAGGGTATCGATGGCCACCGCCTCTTCCGGTCCCGCAATCTGCACCAGGCACAGGCGCGGCCAGTAGGTGCGGTCCCGCAGGAATTCGGTATCGACGGCGATATATTCGGCGCTGCTCGCGCTCTCGCAGAAAGCCGCGAGGCGTCTGCTGTCTGTAATCGGTGCTGTTTCCATGACTGCCATGAATACACTGAGTCGCCGGGGGGAAAAAGGCCCGCGGCGAATTTGCAGGCAATTACGTCCGGCACCTTGACAATACGGCGTAATCAGTGCCCTTTGCGCGCCGAAATTCCCAACCGGCGGCGTAAAAAAATGCATCTCTATCGTACGCATCTATGCGGCGCGTTGCGCCTGGAACACGAAGGCCAGACTGTCCGGCTATCCGGCTGGATCGATCGCAAGCGCGACCACGGCAATCTGCTGTTTATCGACCTGCGCGACAATGACGGCACGGCGCAGCTCGTGATCGATACAGGCAATCCGATCTTCGTTGAAATCGAGCGCCTGCCGCTGGAATCGGTCATCACGGTGACCGGCACGATTTTGCGGCGCAGCCCGGAAACGGTGAATGCGAACCTGCCGACGGGCGAGGTTGAACTCGGCGTCGCGGAATTCGCTGTGCAGTCGCTGGCGGATCCGCTGCCGATGCCGGTCAACCAGGATGCGGGCTATCCCGAGGAAATCCGTCTCAAATACCGCTTTCTCGACCTGCGCCGCGAACAGATGCACCGCAACATCCTGCTGCGGTCGAGGATTATTTCATCCATTCGCCGGCGCATGGTCGACGGCGGGTTCACGGAATTCCAGACCCCGATCCTGACCGCGGCATCGCCGGAAGGCGCGCGCGATTTCCTGGTGCCGAGCCGCCTGCATCCGGGCAAGTTCTACGCCCTGCCGCAGGCGCCGCAGCAGTTCAAGCAGTTGCTGATGATCGCCGGGTTCGACCGCTATTTCCAGATCGCACCCTGTTTCCGCGACGAGGACGCCCGGGCGGACCGGTCGCCGGGCGAGTTCTATCAGCTCGATGTCGAGATGTCCTTCGTGACCCAGGACGACGTGTTCAACGCGCTGGAGCCTGTATTGGGCGGGGTGTTCGAGGAATTTGCCGATGGCCGTGCCGTCACGCCGGCGCCGTTCCCGCGCATTCCCTATGACCAGGCGATGCTGGAATACGGGTCCGACAAGCCGGACCTGCGCAATCCCTTGAAGATCGTCGATGTCAGCGAGGCCTTTCGCGGTTCGAGCTTCCGGGTCTTCGCGCAGGCGGTCGAAAAGGGATCGGTGGTCCGTGCCGTTCCGGCCCCGGGCGCCGCATCCAGGCCGCGCAGCTGGTTCGACAACATGAACAACTGGGCGCGCAAGGAAGGCGCGCCGGGGCTCGGCTATATCATTTTCGAGGAAGAGGGCGGCCGTGGGCCGATCGCCAACAACCTCGACGCCGAACGCATCGCCATGATCCGCACGGCGACAGGGCTGTCCGCGGGGGATGCGGTGTTCTTTGCCGCCGGTGCGCCGGGCGAGGCGGCGGAACTGGCGGGCAAGGCGCGCACCCGGATCGGCGATGACCTCGGCCTGGTGGAGCAGAACGCCTTCCGCTTCTGCTGGGTGGTCGATTACCCGATGTATGAGAAGAACAAGGAAACTGGCAAGATCGAATTCAGCCACAATCCCTTTTCGATGCCCCAGGGCGAGATGGAAGCGCTGGACAGCGCCGACCCGCTGTCGATCAAGGCGTATCAGTACGATATCGTTTGCAACGGCATCGAACTGTCGTCCGGCGCGATCCGGAACCACCGGCCGGACATCATGTACAAGGCCTTCGCCATCGCCGGATATGACCAGAACGCGGTTGAAACCGAATTCGGCGGCATGCTGAACGCGCTGAAATACGGCGCGCCGCCGCATGGCGGTTCGGCACCGGGGATCGATCGGATCGTCATGCTGCTGGCCAACGAGCCCAATATCCGCGAAGTCGTCGCGTTCCCCATGAACCAGCAGGCGGAAGACCTGATGATGGGGGCGCCGGCGGTGGCCGATCCCGCCCAGTTG